>JAUXFB010000300.1 GCA_030620255.1 Candidatus Aminicenantota bacterium
GTAAATCCATAGAAGAAGCTTTTTATTCCCTGTAACATACCTATATTTTACCATTCTACAATATTTTAATCAAACAAAGATGTGGTCATATTTTTTACAGAATAATTTATCAGAAATAGATAAAAAAGTTATATATTCCTTTAAAGAAATCCTTCGCAAATTTTTTATTTGAATATATTAGGAGTAAAGTTATTGACATTTTGACATTATTCCAATATTCTTCTTGTAATGATAAATCCAGTAGAGTATAAAAAGATTGTTTTTTTTACTGGTGCTGGAATGTCTGCAGAAAGCAATGTTCCAACTTACAGGGGGAAACGCGGAATATGGAATAAGTATAATTGGGAAGAGTATGCATGCCAGGCAGCATTTGATCAGGACCCTGAAAAGGTACTCAAATTCCACGAAATAAGACGGAAAGCAGTGCTGGAATGCAAACCTCATACAGGTCACTTTGTGATCTCAGAATTGGAAAACACGCATCCTCAAGTAATAGTTGTAACTCAAAATATTGATGGTATGCACCAGCGAGCAGGGAGTAAGAATGTTATTGTACTTCATGGCAGCGTTTGGCGGCTGAAATGCCCCAAACATGATATTTTTGAAGATATTGGAAATACTTATAGGAACTACAAGTGTGAAAAATGTGGTACTTGGCTGAGACCTGATATTGTATGGTTTGGAGATATGCTGAATCATGAGGTTATTCAACAGGCCATTAGTGCAATTAGCACCTGTGACATATTTATTAGTATTGGAACCTCAGGGGTTGTATATCCTGCAGCTGGTTTCCCTGAAATTGCTAAAAATAACGGAGCATTTTGTATAGAAATTAACCCGGAGCCATCTTTGATATCTCATATTTATGATAAGAATATAAGGGAATGTGCTTCGGTTGCATTAAAACAACTCTTTAAAGATATTTCTATATAGATATATTTAAGTTAGTATAATATTACTTACTATTTCAAAATGGGGGGTTTGTGGGAAAAGATCGATTAGATTGAGATCTTTGATTTGATAACCGTGATCAAGGAAAAAACGCAAATCACGACAAAATGTTGCAGAATTACAGGATATATAAATAATGCTTTTATAATTCCTATCTTTTATTCTTTTTTTCACTATATTGGAAAGTCCTGATCTGGGAGGATCGCATAAAACAATATCAGCAGGAGGAAAATCGAACTTTTCTACAGGCATATTATAAATAGAGGCTTCTGGAAAGGACATTGAAGCCAGTTTGGCTGCAAAAGGGGAACTTTCCACACCTATTGTCTGTTTTGAATGAGAGCAAAGAAGAGGAAGAAAAAAACCAACTCCTGAATAAAGGTCAATTACAGTATCATGTGAACACAGGTATTGTTTGACAAGCTTCAAAAGATTTTCCAGCATGAAAAAATTATTCTGAAAAAAGAGAGATGCTGAGGTTAAATATTTGAAATTTCCAGTTTTAATATAAGATATCCCTGCCTGCTCGTTCTCCTTCCATGTAAATACAACATCAGAGTAACCTTTTAAGATAATTTCTGTTTTTAAGGATGGAGGATGTGAAAGATGAACATATAATTTCTCATTGTCTGGATTAAATAGGATATCATATTGATAAAAAAAGGGGGGACTTTTCTGGTTGTTCCACGCATATAAAAACCTGTTTATCCTTTCATTGAACAAAAGGCAATTGTTTATTTGTAAAACCTGATTTGTAGATTTTTTTATAAATCCAATACAATTGTTGTTTGCAGGTTTCATCCTTGCCCTTATCCTGTATTCAAAGGGAGGAGAAACAACATACCTATCAATACGTCGTTCAAGTCCTGCTATTCGTTTTAAATCATCCAGGAAAATAGAGGTTTTTATAGTTTGCTGAAATGTGTATTCAATATGTTGAAAACAACATCCCCCACATTCTTCGTAATAGGGACAAACAGCTTTAACTCTACTATGGTGCGAAGATATAATTTTTAATAAACGCCCCCATAATATTCCCTTTGCTTTTTCCTTTATTTCAAATTCTACAGTTTCGCCCGGTATAACTCCTGTTAAAAAGACTATACCTTCTGGGCTTCTTACAAGGCCCCATCCTCCATTAACTATTTTTTCTACAATACCGGTCTTCATAGTAAGGAATAGTATAATTAAAAACAGTGTTTGTGGCAAGTGTTTTTTTTAATGCTTCACATACAGCTGTAAATAGATTTTAATACTTGATTTAAAGCAAAAAATAAGATAATATTTAATATAATGAGGGAATTATGACACAGATTGAGAGTGCAAGAAAAGGCATAATAACTGATGAGATAAAAATTGTTGCTAAAAATGAGTTTGTAGAAGAAGAAAAACTGAGAGATTTGCTTGCAAAAGGAATGGTTGTTATACCTGCAAATAAAAATCATAAAAATTTAATCCCAATTGGAATTGGCAAAAATCTAACAACAAAAGTAAATGCAAATATTGGTACTTCTGAAGATTATTATGATATCAATAATGAAATAAAAAAAATTGATATGGTTATAAAATATAAATGTGATACAGTTATGGATTTAAGTACAGGTGGTAATATAAGGGATATAAGAAAGGCTTTGATTGAAAGATCAACCATACCTTTTGGAAATGTTCCTGTATACCAGATGGTAAGAGATATTGTGAAAAATGGCAAAACATTTGTTGATATGAGCATTGAAGAAATGATTGAATTTATTGAAGAGCAGGCTGTGGATGGTGTTGATTTTATGACTGTTCATGCAGGTTTAACTTTAAAAGCTA
>JAUXFB010000204.1 GCA_030620255.1 Candidatus Aminicenantota bacterium
GTAGCGACTGTCTTAAAAGTCAATAGTTTTTTTAAACATTTTTATAATAAAATTTCAGATTTTTGTTTGCCTCAATGATCATTTTTCTCATAACAGCAACAATAGCCACCTTTGGTGGTTTTCCTCTTCCAGTCAATCGATTATAGATTTGTTTAAATTTTTGGTCATACAATACAGCAACCCATGCTGGCATATAGAGTGATTTTCTTACTAGAAATCGGCCTGCCTGGATAAATCTTTTCCCTTTCATTTTACCACTATCTCTACTGAAAGGAGCCAGTCCTGCTAAAGAAGCTACCTGTTGTTTGTCAAGGTAACCCAATTCCGGCATGAGACCTATAAGACTACATGCTGTGATTTTGGCAATCCCTTTTTGTTTGGTAAGTACGTCAACTTTTTCTTGTAAACCAATATCTTGTTGCAGCAACTGATCAATAGATTTTTCTATTAATTTGACTTCCTTTTCAAGAAAATTAATAACTCGATTGATGCTTTTTACTATTTGTTTTTCTGCAATACGTTTCCTGTTTTTTTCTGCTACGATTGTATTTTTTAATGAGCTTCTTCTATAGATCAACCGTTTTAACATTAGTTGAGATTTCGTGGCTTCAAAATTGGCTTCTGGTTTTACTTCTCTTGCATATCTTTCAATCACATAGGCATCAATTTTGTCAGTTTTAGCAAGAATACCAAGACCTTGAGCATACCGTCTTACCCTAGCAGGATTTAAGATGTTGACAGTAATTCCAGAGCCATAAAAGTATTCAACTATGGCCTGCTCATATCCTCCGGTTGCCTCTAATGCACATCGGGTTACATTATGGTTTTGTGCAATTTTAAATAGCTGACTACATCCGCTTTTGTTGTTATTAAAGGCCTTTCTTAATAAAACCGATTGACCGTCGGATATGTGAGCTTCAAGCTGGGTTGAGCTAACATCGATAGATAAAATAATTTCTTTTTTTTTGGTCATTTTAACTCCTTAATGATATAATTAATAATGGCAGCTCATCCTTGCTATACGGTTTTTAACCTTGCGACTGTTCGAGCTTTCCATTATACAAGCAAATAATTGGGTGAGGGGTCAAGCTACGTTCGTATGCTGTACTGCATAAGTACTGTGGGCTGGTTCGGCCTCTCGCCCTTTGCATATAATAATTATATCAAAAATATTACTTATCCTACAAAATAGAAAGAAACCACCAATAATGTCATGCTACGTCCGAGGATAATTCCCTCTAGGGGTTGACGATATTATCGGCGGCTTCTAATCATTAAATTAACTAAAATTAATTTAATATGTTAATATACAAGGGGTTTGATTTATCAAACCCAGATAGGAATTAAATCTATATACATAAAATTAGTTTTTTTTATTAATCATTCAATATTGACATTAATTGATTTTCTTGACAGCCACACATATTGGACTCTTACAAAATCTTGATTTAAAATGAATAATTGTATAGTATTCATTTCTTATGAGATTATATTTATCTTTAATATTATTATCCTTAAATTTATTTTCATTTTCAGAAGATAAAAATTTTGTAAAATACAGATGCCCTCTTGATATTAAAAATGGATATAGCTCTTCTTTTCAGGAATTTCGTTCGAATCATTTTCATTCTGGAATGGATTTAAGAACTTTTCAGAAAACAGGTTATCCTGTTTGTGCAATTTCTGATGGTTATATATATAAAATAAGAATGGTTAAAAGAGGAAGTGGAAGGGGGTTGTATTTAAAACATAATGATGGGAATACATCTATATATTTTCACCTTGAAAAATTTGAAGATAGTCTTGAGAAGATATTAAAAAAAGTACAGAATATAAGAAAAAAGAGATATTTTGGGAATTATATTCTAAAAATACCCTTAAAAGTAAAAAGAGGAGATTTAATTGCTTATTCAGGGGAAACAGGCTCTGGATTTCCGCATCTTCATCTTGAGATAAGGGATAAAGATTACTTTGCAATTAATCCATTTAGACTTGTGAATCTACCTTTAAAAGATAAAAACTCCCCTGTTTTAAAATCAATAATATTAAGAAATAGAGATGATTCATTAATAAATGGTGAGATCGGGGAAAATTTTATAAGTTTCAAAAAATCAAATAATGGTCTTTATGTTCTGGATGAACCTGTTGTTGTAGATGGAAATTTTGATATTGTTTTAAAAACTTATGATATCGCTGATACTTGGAAAATAGTTGCTCCATATAAGATATCTGTATTTATTGATAACAAACATTACTTTAATTTAAGTTTTGATAGATTTAAAAGAGATGATAATAATCAGTTGGGATTTGTATATGATATGTTTTATTCAAATTCAGGCTCATATTTTTTTAATTTATTCTCTCAAAAGGGTTATAAACTCGAAGAAAAAAAGATTCATTTTAATACCATTTATAAGAGTATAGAATATGGTAAGCATAAATTGAAAATTTTGGTCTATGATAATTATAATAACACTTCAACAGGTTTAGTTACTTTTTATAAAGTAAGAAAACCTGTAATTAACATTTCAGATATTAATGTAATAAAAAATAAAATTGATTTTAGTATTGAAAAATTGAATGCAGGTTTATCTGATAAAATTGAAATAATTTTATACAATAATAATAATGACAAACTCTATTATGGAAAATTGAATTATTCAAATATTTCAGAAAAAAAGAAATTTGTATTAAAGGGAGTTTTTGATGATGTTAGTTTTCTTGATTTTAATTTTATCAAATATGGAATAATTTATTTTAATAAGAGATTTTTATTAAAAGAGATCGGAATTGATGATGTAAACGATATTGAGTTCGAAACATATATAAACAGGGATGAAGTTTTTATAAAAGTAAAGAATTTCAATTTAAGAAGTGAAAGTCTTGTGTTAGAGCTTATTCATGGAAATGAAACAAGACTAATTGAGCCTGAGTTCAGTACAAGTCATGTCTACTTCAGATTTAAACCTTTAAACTCAGCACATGATGTGTTTCTGAATTTTGTTATTTTAAAAGATGGTATAAGGGTCAAAGAAATTAAAAAGGGATTGAGATTAATTTTACTTAAACCAGAGGGAATTAAAAAATATTTCAACATTGGAGAATTTGAAGCGGAATTTCACACAAACGCTGTTTATGAGCAAAAAGTGATGAATATAGAAGAAAAAAAGTTTGATTCAAAATATCCAGTCTTATCAAAACAGATAAGCCTGTATCCTTATAATTTTCCTTTTCTTGATCTGGTTTATTACAAATTTAAAAAGAATACTGTTAATCCCAAACAGGTTGGAATCTTCAGGTACAATTTATTTAAAAGAAGATGGACATATGTTTATACAACTTATAATAGTATAAATAAAATATTTGCAACAAGAGTTATATGTTCAGGGATATTTGCTTTGATGAGAGATATTTACTCTCCTGAAATATATTTTATTAGACCTAAATCAAGATATTTAAAGAAATTAAAAATATTAATAATAAAAATTACAGATAAAGGAAAAGGAGTAGATGATAATAGTTTGAAACTTTATTTAAATGGGAAGAAGAATGATTGTGAGTATGATCCAGATAGAAATTGGGTAAAAGTCGAAGATTTAAGATATTTGAAAATAGGAAAGAATCTAATAGAAGTATTTATACAGGATTATGCAGGAAACAGATCATCAAGAACATTTACTTTTTTCTTAAAGTAAAAGCATGATATAGAATTTATATTAAGATTATTTACATTAGGAAATAGCAACTATTCAGTTTTGGGAAAACTTTAGTTTGCAACACTTCTGCTTCGTTTGCCCGTACGTGAATTGACCTGTTTACGGTACATCTCATTAAAATTTCAAACTCACTTCGTTCAGACAATGAAATTTTACCTCATTTCATTTGGTACATTCGCTTTACCGCAC
>JAUXFB010000056.1 GCA_030620255.1 Candidatus Aminicenantota bacterium
AATCCAATGCACCGTGCTCATGAAGAGTTATGCAAAATGGCAAAAGAGGCGGTTAATGCTGATGGTATCTTAATTCATATGCTTTTGGGAAAATTGAAAAAAGGAGATATTCCTGCTGATGTAAGAGATGCTGCTATTCGTAAGATGGTTGAGCTTTACTTTCCTTCTGATACAGTGCTAATCACAGGATATGGCTTTGATATGCTTTATGCAGGGCCTAGGGAAGCTGTACTTCATGCAATATTTCGTCAGAATTGCGGATGTACTCATCTTATTGTTGGTCGTGATCATGCTGGGGTGGGTAATTATTATGGTTCTTTTGATGCTCAGGAGATTTTTGATGAACAAGTCCCTGAACATGCATTAGAAATAAAAATATTTAAAGCAGATCATACTGCATGGTCTAAAAAATTAAATAAAGTGGTAATGATGAGCAGAGTGCCTGACCATACTAAAGATGATTTTGTGTTTTTATCTGGAACAAAAGTTAGAGAGATGCTCTCAAAAGGTGAACTACTTCCTGTTGAGTTCAGCAGACCAGAGGTTGCAGAAATACTTGGACATTATTATCGCTCACAAATAGAATGAATTCTGGGGTCAGGTCTTGTATTTTGCATTCCGATAGAATCTAAGTATTTCATGTTCATTGAGTGTATGCAAAATACAAGACCTGACCCCTAAAGCCTATAAATTTTTTTTCCTTTTTTCCAAAAAGATTTAGTATTCACTTTACCCTCAGCATAAAGTTTGTGCCAATCCTCATCAACAGGCATATATTTATACAAATTCTCTCGATTTGCCTCAAGTAAAAGTCTTGGTTTATTCATAAAGTCAGCCCCGCAAATCACATTTTTTCCTGTTTTTGAAGATAACAAATCTAACCATTCTATGCCTTTATTACTCCTTAGCAGGTGGTGATCAAGAATTAATGTATCAACTATTTCACAAATGCATTGTGCATTAAACCAGGCTTTGTCAATTTTTTCCTGTGTGAGTGTATTTGGTAGGTATAGAGGAGGTCCATCCATGAACAGAATATCAGGCTTCCACTCACATATTCGGGACACAGCTTCATTATTAAGAAGTTCTATATCAGAGCTGTGTATAAATACAAAATCTTCTTCAATTTTTGTCATAATTACTTTAATTGAATCATCAGACTCTTCTCCATGAGATAATGCTTTTGAAAAAGAGATCTCTCCATCTTCTCTTTCTTCTGCTTCAATTAAATTTTTGTTTAGAATATTTGAAAGAGAATCTGCTCTTTTAATCTCTTTTGAAGAGAGATTTGATAAAGATTTTGTCCAGATTTTAACATCAGGATTTAACCCTTTTAGTTTTTCTATATTCAGTTGATAAGGGTTTGCATTTTCTAATGGTACATGATCTCCGTGAAAATGGCTGATTACAATATCAGTTGATTGTTTCCATCTTTTTATTATCCTTTTTTGAATCCTTTCATCCACTGCTACTTGAAAAGGGTGGGGGATTAATCCATATCTGGAATAACCTAAAGCTATTCCCGGGTCAATTAAAATTTTCCTTTTTTTTGTCTTTATAAAGCAACATAGACCTCTTACACCCAGAGATTCTGTTCCAATTATCTCTATTTTCATCTGGGGTCAGGTCTTGTATTTTGCGTTCCGATAGAATCTAAGTATTTCATGTTCATTGAGTGTATGCAAAATACAAGACCTGACCCTTAAAGCCTACAAGCAAGGTAGATATTTTCAAAAAGTTTTTCTAATTTATTTGTTGGTGTTGATGAAAAAGCAATTCTTAATAGATCATTAATGGCTATAACTCCTGTACTATATTTTTCAAGTAAAAGTTGTCTAATTTTTTCGGCATTATTTTTTTTAAGCTTTATGCATAAAAAATACCCTGAGTTGAATGGTAAAGGCTCAAAATATCTTTTATACTCTTTATGCTCTTTTAAAATCTTATCTACTATTTCAAATCTCTTTTTTAACAGCTCATATTTTTCCTTTTTCTCTGAATCATATGCCGGGGAATCAAAAGATTTTAAAAGTAAAGATTGTGAAATGTTTGGTGCGTTTGATATATTCCCTCTCACAGTTCCAGCTGTTTTTCTTTCTAATGCTGTGTATAGTTCTTTGTTGCCGTGTTTAATACCATAAGTTATAAATCCAACTCTAAAACCCCATGCATAATCTTCCTTTGTTACTCCATCGATTTTGACAGCAATAATATTTTTATGCAGATCAGCCAGTTCAGCAAACAAAGATTCTTTATAAACTCCTTTTTTGTAAACTAAACCAAAGTATGCGTCATCTAATATAACAAGGATTTTATTACCAGCTTCAGCGGCTTTTTTCAATATATCCTTTATTTGTTTTACCTCTTCTTCATATGGTGTATATCCAGAGGGATTGTTTGGGAAATTCAGGAGTACTATTTTTTTTTCAATCTTTTTGTTATTGATTTTATCTTTGAAAGATGGAATATCGAATTTTCCATGTTTAAAAGAATTAAAAGTATTAAATTTTGCTAAACAACCATTATTAAATATAAGTTTATAATTCCCGTATAAAAGATCAGGCGCTATAATCTCATCTTCTTCATTAACAAATAAATAGCCAATTACACTTAAGCCATTTGTAAGAGCACACGTGACAACTGGCATGCTTATCTCTTTTTTTAAAAGAGAAGGATTTTTTTTATACAACATCTCTTTCCATTTTTTTCTTAATTCAAGTTTACCAAAACTTGAAGCATATGGAAAAATATCACCGGGTTTGAGTTTAATGTTCTCTGCTATTGATGATAGTCTCATTGGTGTTTTATCATCTTCAAGTGCAATTCCAATTGTTGCGTTTATATTTTTCCCCTTAGCTTCATCCGATTGTGCCAAAATACCCTTTTTTGGGAAAAAGATAGCTTTTCCCTTTTTTGAAAGTAGCTCAAAAACCGCAGGACTACTTTTTTTAATAATTTCGTTTAATTCTAATGCGTGTGGATTTAATTTTGTCATAAAAAACCTCCGTATCTGGGGTCAGGTCTTGTATTTTGCATTCCGATAAAATCTAAGTATTTCATATTCATTGAGTATATGCAAAATACAAGACCTGACCCCATTAGCATGTTAGATGAAATGCACCAATAACTTTTTTATCAATCTGGATGTTATTGAAAATTTCAACTGCATCTTTACTTTTTTCTATATAAAATTTAATGTTTAAATTTGTTAATTCTTCTTTTACTTTTTGTTCAACCTTCATCAATCCCATATGACCAGTACCAATAATTAGAATGTCTGGCTTCTGCTTTAAAATTTCATCTACGTCTTCCATTTGAACAAGGTGTCCCTTTTTTCTCCACCATGATGTATTGATCCTATCAGGATAAATGATTAGATCTGAAGTATAACTCTTTCCATTTATCTTCATTCTACCGAACATGTATTGTTCAATTTTCATTTTCTTAAAAAAGGTTAAACTGCCATCCCACTCCTGCTAAAAATCGCATTCCTTTAAAATCCATTTCCTGATCAAATGGTTTTATTTTAAGAGGTGTATATGTGATTTCTGCATTTAGGTAAAAGCCTGCTAATAAGCCGAGGTTAACTCCTCCACCGATAATTATTGTTGATTTGTGGTCTTTTAATTGATAATGTATTGTGTTACTTTCTATATCCTGTTTAAAATTATATCTTGCATAGCCTACTTTTAAATAGGGAATTATTTTAATTATTGGGAATCTATATACAGCACAGATATTAACTCCTGTTATTTTAAGAGTACTATCCTCTCCATCAGTTATGTTCAAGATTTTTTTATTGTAACCTGCTTCATATGAGAGCTCTATTGCCAATCCTCTATGAATAATTAATTTTAAATATGGAGTGTATATAAATTTACTACCATAAAGATCTTTTGTATTTTCTTTTTTAAACTTTAATATTCCTGCATTAATTCCAGCTCCAAGTCCAGCTGCTTGTGAAAATTGAAATGAAAAGCTTATAATAAATAGTAATACTATTAATTTTTTCACTCTTTACTCCTTAATGATATATGTGGGGTCAGGTCTTGTATTTTGCGTTTTGATAAAATCTAAGTATTTCATATTTGTTGAGTATATGCAAAATACAAGACCTGACCCCATGTTATGCATTATTGCTTATTTTTAAATGTATAAAATTTGCCATTTTTTGGGCTAATTATCCTCTTTCCTTTAAAGCCAATTTTGAGAAGTTCATTCTGTAAAGTAAGTAAAAAGAATCTGTGTGAAACTATTAGAATATTTTTATCTTCAATTTTGTTGAGTCTGGATAGGAATTGAATTGCTCTTTTTTTTGTTTGATTTTTAGTTTCAGAACTGTTTTTTAAATTAAAGAACCAGGCTATTCGATTCATAATGTTCCAGAAAACAAATGGGATCTTTATTTTTGTTGGGAAAATTGCTTTAATTGGAACTTCAGCAAGTTCGTCTGTTGTTATTATATTTTTCTTAAATACCTTTTTTGCGGTTTCTTTTGCTCTTTTTGAATTACTTGAATAGCAAATCGAAAAGTGATTTAAAGATGTAACTAAACAATTTGGGATCAAATCTGCATTTTCATACTTTAAAAATTCAATATCATAATTTTTAGAATCACAGAAATGTGGAAATTTGTGCTTAACTTTAAAGTGCCTTATTAAAACAAGTTTCATTTTTAAATTTTAATATTAAATAACATATAACTTCAAACCAACAACACTCTACAATTTCAATAAAATGTTAAATAATTAAGTGTCTTATATTATTTTACCATAAGGTATTTTATTTATAAAGGTTTTATATAAATATGGCCTTTTTTATTTGAACCTTTCTTTTAGTTTCTTATCAACAGTAGATGGAACCATTGATTTGATTTCACCTCCAAGCTCATATATTTCCTTAACAAGTCTTGAACTAAGAAAGGAATAACAAACTGAAGGAACTAAAAAAACAGTTTCAATCTCTTTATCAATATTCCTGTTCATAAGAGCCATTTGAAACTCTATATCAAAATCTGATATTGCTCTTAGCCCTCTAACAATAATTGTGGCTCCCTTTTTTTTCAGATAGTCAACAAGTAGTCCTTCAAAGCAATCAATCTCAATCTCTTTATGATCTTTAAAGATTTCGTTTAACATGTCTAATCTTTCTTTTATACTAAACAGATATGTTTTAGAGGGATTTTTTAAAACAGCAACTATTATCTTATCAAACATTTTAAGGCCTCTTTTTATAATATCAATATGTCCCTTTGTTAAAGGATCATAAGAGCCTGGATATACTGCTATTCTATTTGCCATTTTTTTCTCCAATTTTATTTAAAATTTTTAAAATATTTGATTCTAAATTTTTTATTGTTCTGTTATTCTTTATTGTAAAATCAGCGATAAGTAAACATTTTTCAACCTGTTGCCCATATTTAGATTCTCCAATGCCTCTTTCCCTTTCTATTCTCTTTTTTGTTTCAATTTCATCTCCTGTGTCTGTATCTCTTTTCCTTTTTTTTATCCTGTTAATAATAGTATATAAAGGAGTTGTTAAGCCAACAAGAAAAAAAGAGTTAAGTTTCTTTAATTCAGTAACTTCTGCTGGATTCCTTATGCCATCTATAACCCATTTTTTTTGTTTTGATTCGGATATTTTTTCCCTAACTTTTTTTGCGAGTATACCTTCTCCTCCTTTTTCCCTTAACATATTTCCAATATCCTGCATCTCTTCTCTTGTAACTTGTTTCTCTGTTTTTGCTGCTTCTGCTCTTACTATATCTGAGAGTGAAATATACTTAAATCCAAGTTTTTTTAATATTTTTACAGATTCACCTTTTCCTGTAGCCATTATTCCTGTCAGCCCTATATATAACTCTTTGTTATTTCCCATATTTATATTTATCTTCAATTATATCATGTTCCTGCCACTCTTTTACCCATTTTTTAACATAAAAGATCTTAAAATTTTCTTTGCCCTCAATAGAGCTTATAATTCTATTTAGTCCTGCATTAATGATCATTTTCTTACAGATAAAACATGGAAAAGCATTAATTGTTTTTTTTGTTTTTCTTGATTCACCATAAATATACATATCGCCACCCAATAGACTTACTCCTGCTCTGGCTGCATTTATTATAGCATTTTGTTCAGCATGAACTGAGCGACATAATTCATATTTACTTCCTGAAGGGATGTTTAGTTTTTCTCTAAGACAAAAATTATGGTCAATAGAGCTTTTTGTGTTTCTTGGAGAACCAACATATCCAGTTGCGATTATTTGATCTTCTTTTACTATTATTGCACCTATTAACATTTTTAAACATGTTGAACGGTTTGAAACAACTTTTGCTATATTTAAATAATATTCATCTTTATCAGGTCGTTTTATCATTTTTTAATATTACATATATATAAAGATAAATTCAAGGGAAAAGCAAATAAAGAGATTAATCCGCTCTTAAGAGAAAATAGTTCTTTTTCCCCTTCTGAATTAAGATAAATTTTCCATTTAATAGAGCGTCAGATGAAATCGTCTCTTCAGTGTTTAAAATTTTTCTTTTATTTATACTTATACCTCTATTCTTAATCATTTTACGAGCTTCACTTTTTGAAGAAAGAATGTTGCTTTTTGTTGAAATAAGCTCAACAATATTTATTCCCATTTGAATTTCAGCCTTTGAGATTCTAATTTGAGGTATTCCTTCAAAAACAGCAATAAGATATTCTTCAGAGAGTTTTTTTAGAGACTCTGTTGTACCTTTTCCAAAAAGAATTTCAGAAGCTTCTAAAGTAGAATTGTATTCCTCTTCATTGTGCACCATTATGGTTATATTTTTTGCAAGTTCTTTTTGAAGTACACGATTGTGAGGTGCTTGTTTATGTTCTTCAATTATGCTGTTAATTTGTTCTTTAGAAAGTAATGTGAATATTTTTATATACTTTTCAGCATCTTTATCTGAAATATTTAACCAGAATTGATAAAATTTGTATGGAGACGTGTATTTAGGGTCAAGCCAGATGTTTCCCTCTTCTGTTTTTCCAAATTTGCCACCATCTAATTTTGTTATTAAGGGGCAAGTGAGTGCAAATACTTCACCATTATCTTTACGCCTGATCAATTCAGCACCTGCAGTGATATTTCCCCATTGATCGGAACCTCCCATCTGGAGTTTGCAGTTCTTATTTTTATAAAGGTAATAGAAATCATATGCTTGTATTAATTGATAGCTGAATTCAGTAAAGGAAATCCCGGTTTCCAGACGACTTTTAACAGAATCTTTGGCTATCATATAGCTTACATTAAGATATTTACCAACATCTCGGAGAAAGTCTAAAAATGAGAATTTTTTCATCCATTCATAATTGTTTGCAATTTCTGCTTTATTTTTTAAATTAGTATCAAAATCAAGAAATTTTAATAGTTGTTTTTTAATACATTCTTCATTGATTATTAATACCTTTTTATCTAATAAGGTTCTTTCTTCGGATTTGCCAGA
>JAUXFB010000152.1 GCA_030620255.1 Candidatus Aminicenantota bacterium
ACCGGGTTTTTCTCTGGCGCGTGTGTTCAAAGAGTTTTAAGTTTAAATTATTAACTGTTGAAAAAAAATAGACGTATGAAGATTAATGTCGCTTTTGCAACTGACGATGGAAAAACATTTATGGACAGGCATTTTGGTGATGCAGAGTGTTATGATGTATATGAAATTTCTGAAACTAATTCGGAGTTTAAGAAAAGAATAAAAAATACAACAGAAGAAGATGACGAAAGTATTCATGCTGATCCCGAAAAAGCAAAAGGTGTTGCAGGTTTATTTAAAAATGAGAATATAAAAGTTGTTGTTTCCAAATTTTTCGGGCCTAATATAAAAAGGATCAAAAAAAAGTTTGTTTGTGTTTTAATGAACGATAATAGTATTTCGGAAAGTATAGAAAATATACAGCAAAATATTTATATTATTGATAATGAGTGGAATAAAGGAGAGGAAAGGAATCACATTAATTTAAAAGAATTGTAGAAAACAAATTTTTTAAATAAAATTATTTATGTTGTTTTGAATATAATCTCTCATCTTTTTTAGAGCAATTGCCCTGTGAGATATATCATTTTTTTGATCTGTTGTTAATTCAGCAAATGTTTTATTTAAAGGCGGGTAAAAAAATAGAGGGTCATATCCGAAACCATTATTTCCTCTTCTTTCCCTTAAAATTAAGCCTTCAACTTCTCCTTGAAATGATTTTATTAATTTCCCATTTTTTGAGATTGAAAGAACTGTTACAAATTTTGCTTTTCTATTATTTATGTTTTTTAATTCTTTTAAGAGTTTTTTTATGTTTTTTTCATCATTTGAGTCATTTCCTGCATATCTGGCTGAATGAACTCCAGGTTCTCCATTTAGAGATTCTACTACCAAGCCTGAGTCATCACCTACACACAGTGTATCTTTAATAAATCTACTATAAAAGATAGACTTTTGATTGGCATTTTCCTGAAAGGTTTCTCCATCTTCAGCACATGTGTCAGTTATTTTCATGTCAGAAAGAGAGTATAGTTTTATTTTAACCTTACTATTTCTGAGTATTTTATTTATTTCTTTAAATTTCCCCTTATTTTTAGTTGCAATAAGAGCTTTGATCATAATTTCTCGTTTGTTATTTTATTTACTCCTTTAAGTTGAAGTACCTTTTCCAGGAATTTTTCATCTTTGTTTTGAGAACTTGAAAACAAGATTTCGATTTCAATTCCTTCTTTATATTTATAAAAATCTGCATTTATGTAATTTATACCAAGTTCAGTAATTACCTTCTTTATCTCAGTAAATACTGATACTCTATCCTCAGTTTTTATTATATAAACAAACATTTTTTTCTGTTTTTCAATAATTTTTGATATATATTTAAAGAAGGTTAGAATAATAACAACAAAAATCGTAATAAGAAAGGAGATCAGATAATATCCGCTTCCAACTGAAATTCCGATTGCAGATACAATCCATATACTCGCTGCAGTTGTAAGTCCATGGACTGAAAATTTTGCTTGAATTATTGCACCAGCTCCAAGGAATCCTATTCCAGTTACTATTTGAGCTGCAATCCTCGAAGGATCAACATTTTCTCCTAAGATTGCAAATTTAAATGAGAGTATTGTTAGTAAAGTACTTCCTACAGCAATTAGAATATTTGTCCTGAGTCCTGCTCCTTTATGAGAGATTTCTCTTTCAAGCCCAATTATTCCTCCCAATATTGCTGACAATAAAATTTTTAATAAAATTTCTAATTCCATCTTATCTATATATATATGCTATTATAAAAATAATTGCAATAAATAAGGTATAGAATGCGAAATAGGGGTTTTTTAAAAGTCTTTCAGGTTCTTCAGCACCTTCTCTATCTTTAATGGATTTTTTCATGAACATCAATAAATATATAAAGATAAAAGGTATTGAAAAAAGAAATGAGTTTAGCTTTGATTCAATTGCGAATATAGAGAGGCTTACAATAAATATTATTGCATTCAAAATCATAAAGGCAATAAGCATTTTTAAGCTATATTTTTTCAGAGACAATCTATAGCCAGAGGATTCTTCTTCTGTTAGAAATTTTTTTTCAGCAACCCTTTTACCTACCATTAGAAAGTTTCCAAAAAACCACCATGAAATTAATATAGAAACAGTAGGAAAAATTTCTGTCATAATATACCATCCTATTAAGAACCTTATAGGATTATTTATAGATTCTATTGTTGAATCTAAGAATGGGATGTCTTTTGCTCTTATTGGAGGGACATTGTAAATAATGCCTGCTATAAGTAGAGATATTAAACATATTATAAATTGAATATTAAAAATTTCAAAAGAGATTAGTAATGAAATAATAACAAGAAGAAACCAAATAGTCATTAGTAGCTTTTTATCTATTTTATTTTTAACAAGAGGCCTGTTTTTTTTTGACGGATGAAATGCATCAAAAGGAGCATCTGTAATCTCATTTATAATGTAATTTGCAGTAGAAATGAACCAGGTCAAAAGAAATGCGATTAGTAATCTTAATATTGATGAAAGATTGATCAATATATCTGGTGATTTTGGTTGTAAAACAAGAAATGCTAAAAACCCGGGAATTATAGCAAGGCTTCTTGGCCACCTACTAAGTCTTAAAGATTCAACATATAATTTAATTTTTTCTTGCATAGATTTCCCATGAATCAAATAATTGTAATTTAAATTTTATATGTTTGAGCATTTTTTGTAAAGTTTTTTTATTTTTTAATGATGGGAAAATTCTTGTTATAAGGTAAAAAAAGGAAAAATGCCATGTGTATCTTTTTTTTTTAATAATTTCAAACTCATGCTTTTTAAGAAGAGTATCTATTGATTTTAGATTAAAAAAGTTAATATGCGCGATTCTGAAATGCCACCATCTTTTTCCAAAGATTTTTGCTGTAAAACTATTTATATCCGGAGTAACAATAACTAAAATCCCATTTTGTTTAATTAAGTCTTTTATTTTAGATATGAATTTGTCAGGATTTACCAGATGTTCTAAAATATCAAGTAATGTAATGACTGAGAAATTCTCAGATGTTTTGAAATCATTGATAGTACCTTTAAATATGTTTATCCCATAGAGTTTTTTAGCCTCTTTTACTAGAAAATCTGAAGGTTCAATACCTGATATATTATACCCTTCTTTATGAGCAATATTTAAAAAAATACCACTCGCAGCTCCAATATCGAGGAGGTTATTCCCGGGTTTTTCGATTTTTTTTAATCTTTTTAGAATTAATTTAAAATTTTTTGATCTTCCGTCTGCTTCTGAGGAATATTCTTTATCATTGAGTTCAGAGTAAAATTTCACAATATATTCTTCTGGGATATATGGGTTAGAAAAAACAAAAGAACACTTTTCGCAAAAGAAAAAATTCCAGAGAGAACCATATCTACTATCAGTTATTTTAAAATTATCTGATTTAATATTCTCTGGAATGAAAGTCCCTCTTTTAAAGATGGAAATTTCTTTAGAATTACAAACAGGGCACCTTGTTCTCTCGTTAAGTATCATATATTAAATATAACATATAGTCTTGTGATGTTAAAGTATTAGCAAGGGTTTTAATAGAGGGATTAATATTGTTTTGTATTAATTTTAAAAAATAGTTTTAATTTACTTGAAAATATATATATGTTGTGTTAATTTTTGATTTTAATATAGGAGGTAAATGTGAGTTATAAAGTTGCTATTAATGGTTTCGGAAGAATAGGAAGAAATTTTTTGAGATCAAGCATAGATCAAGATTACTTTGAGGTTATTGCTATTAATGATATTACTTCTGCAAAAACTCTTGCTCATCTTTTAAAGTATGATAGTGTGTTTGGAAGATTTGAAAAAGAGGTTAGGGTATGTGAAGGAGCTATTGTTGTTAATAAAAGAGAAATTAAAATTTTTTCCGAGAGAGACCCTGAAAATTTACCCTGGAAAGATCTTGGGATTGATCTTGTTGTTGAGTCAACAGGGCTTTTCAGGGACAGAGAGAGTGCTGGAAAGCATATAAGAGCTGGAGCAAAAAAAGTGGTCATATCAGCTCCTGCAATAGATCCTGATATTACGATCGTTATGGGAGTTAATGATTATGAGTATAATAATAATGAACATAATATAATTTCAAATGCTTCATGTACAACCAATTGTGTAGCACCTGTTGTGAAAGTTTTAAATGATAATTTTAAAATAATAAAAGGAAATATGACAACTATTCATTCTTATACAAATGATCAGCGCATACTTGACCTTCCACATAAAGATCTAAGAAGAGCAAGAGCTGCAGCGCAGAATATGATTCCTACAACTACAGGAGCTGCAAAAGCTGTTGGGCTTGTAATTCCTGATGTTACCGGGAAAATAACTGGAAGTGCCATAAGAGTTCCAACCCCTGATGTTTCTATAGTTGATCTTGTTGTAAGTTTGGAAAAATCTACTGATGTTGAAGAAATGAAAAAATTATTTAAAAAAGCTTCTGAAAATGAATTAAAAGGCATACTTGAATATTCAGAGGAGCCTCTGGTTT
The DNA here is from genome assembly GCA_030620255.1 of Candidatus Aminicenantota bacterium. Lineage (GTDB taxonomy): Bacteria > Acidobacteriota > Aminicenantia > UBA2199 > UBA2199 > JAUWNT01. The sequence continues at coordinate 4,524 of JAUXFB010000152.1, forward strand.
CTTCAGATATCATTGGGAATAGTAGTTCCTGCGTTGTAGATGGTCAATTTATTACGGATATTGGAGGGGATATGGTTAAGATTCTTGCATGGTATGACAATGAGTGGGCATATTCAAGTAGAATAAGAGATTTAATAATAAAAATAATAGAGGGCTAAAATGAAAAAAGAATATTTAAAACATATTGAGGTAAAAAGCAAGCTTGTTTTTTGTAGAAATGATTTTAATGTTCCTCTTAATGAGAATGGTGAGATAGCTGATGATACGAGGTTAGAAGCATCTCTACCAACATTGAAATATTTAATTGATAATGGAGCCAGAATTGTTTGTGCATCTCATATGGGAAGGCCTGAAGAAGAGAAGAAACC
>JAUXFB010000068.1 GCA_030620255.1 Candidatus Aminicenantota bacterium
TTCCTTTTCCTTGTCTTTAATAGAAAATTCCATATTCAAGAGTTGATCTCTCTCTACCTTTAAATTCTCCAATTTTTCGATCAACTCTTCAAGACTTAATCTGTATTTTGTCTTATGTCTATTAAGTCTCATTAATTTCTCTTCGATCTCATTTAATTCGTTTTCATTATATTCAACATGTCCCTTAATATCAGACAATATAGAAGACAATTCAGGTATAAGCTCGTATAATTTGTTTATTTCATCTTTAAATGAAGACAATTCAGGATAAATTTCATTTAGATACTCAATATTGTTTAAATTTTCAGCAATCGCATTATATATTGAACTCTCATTTTGATAGAATCTATCTATTATTTGGTCTGATTTTAAAAGTATATCCTCAGCAGATGAGAAAATCTTTAATTTATGTTCAAGTTTCTTATGATCGCCCTTTTCCATATTCAGGTTCTCAATTTCAGATATCTGAAAATTAATAAAATCAGTTTTTTCATTAACCTGTTTATTCTTTTCTTTTAATTCATTTAAATCTTTTAACAATCTCTTTAATTGCTTTGAAACTTCTTCGATCTTTATTAATAGCTCATTGTTTTTAGAGAATGTATCCAGAAAAACTCTGTGATTTGATGTATTAAGAAGAAAAACATGTTCATTCTGTCCATAAATATTTATTAGATGCACAATTTTTTCTTCTAATTTAACAAAAGGTACTAATTTTCCATTTATATATGACAAGGATTTTCCTTTATTTACCTCTCTTCTCAGTACGAATTCATCATTTTTTTCTATAAACATTGCCTCAACTATTAATTTATTTTTATCATCTCTAATTAAGTTTTCAGGGACTCTTTTTTTTAAAAAAATAGAAATCGCATCAATCAAAAGTGATTTTCCTGTACCTGTCTCTCCTGTAAATATATTTAAATTTTTAGAGAAATCAATCTCTGATTTCTCTACAACCGCAAAATTTTCTACTTTTAAATAACTTAACATTAATTCAACTCATAATCCTTTATTCTCTCAATATACAAAAAGCGTGCATAAATGTCAATTACAAGGTTTGTGTCAGGTTATTTTTTAGAAAAAACTTCTTTTAAGGAGTTGATTTTATATTCAGTATATATGTTTCTATCTTCTTTTTCCTCAATCACACCAATAAAGCTATTAAAAAACTTAAAACAAACTGCTGATTTCAGGTTATCTATATTTACTTGATAAAGATATTTTCCCTCGGAATCAAAAATATCATATTCTACATTTCGAAACCCTTTTATAACAAAAGCCAGGAGAAACCCAGATGGCAGTACCCTTAGTTCTCTAATAGCAGGTGATGTACGTGGGAGGCTATTTCTAACTTCTTTTAGCAGATTCTCTGGCCATGTACCAAAGCTTGCTACAATTGCATCATAATCTGCTTCTGTAAAATTTGTATTCTTGTGTTTTCTTGAAATTATCATTTTTAAGTGATTTGCCCAATCCTTAACCCATATTTTATATTGGTCAGTTCGGGAAAAATAAATAAGCTCTGTATGTCTATTCAATGAAAAAGTAAAATCTGATATAACACCAGGGTTTGGTATCACTGAAATACGTCTCTTCCCATTTGGGATAAAAAACCTGCCTATGTTTTCTGATTTCATAGCATTAAAAAGAGTTTTTTCATTCCTAAGATTAATAAAAGAAATATACACATTAAAATCTTCACTCTTACCTAAACCGAATTCTTCTCTTATGGCAATAAAGCGATTCTCATCAACCATCTCTTTAATACGATAAAAATGCTTTAGTTTAAACTCTTCTAATAATTCTCCATCCAAACTGAACTTACAGATTTTCCTGTTCTTTGTAATATATAAATTGTTATTTAATATCTGAATTTTTGGGTAGCGATCAAATTCACCCGGCCCTTCACCTTTATTCAGAAAATTTTTTTCAAGGTTTTTCTTTCTATTGAATTTGTAAATCTTGACATTCCTTCCATCCAGCAGAAAGATATTTCTATTATTATCAATAACAAAGGAATTAAAAATAACATCTTTTTCTTTTGATCCCAGATCCTTAGGGTCAATTGAGAAACTTCTTTCTAATTTTAGCTGATGTTGACCTTTTAAAGGAGTTTGAGAGTTTTTTACATATTTATTAGTTTCTTCATTTTCTTTATGTTGTTTATCCATTGATTTCTCTTTACTGCAAAAGCAAAATAATAAAACAATCAAAATTAGAATTAAAACACTTCTTTTCACTTTTTTTTCCTTAACTTAGTTATATTTTATTTATATGATAAGAAGCACCTTCAAATTCAATTCTCAATGAATGTGACATATTTAAATTTTATAACATCTTAATTAACAATGCAAAATACGAGACCTAACACTTTTTTTTCTTGAAATTAATTGTTTTATTTATTAGAATTATTAATTCAGAACTAAGGAGTTAAAATGAAAAAATTAATAGCCATTACATGTTTTGTGATTCTTCTGTTTTCATTCAATATAAAAGCAACACCAGACAACACATCACCTATAGGTTTATGGAAAACCATAGATGACGGTACGGGTGAGTTGAAGTCAATTGTTAAGATATGGCTTGAACATGGAAAATTAATAGGTAAAATAAAAAAAATCTTTCCCAAACCAGACGAGGATCAAAATCCAAAATGTGATAAATGTAAAGGCAAAAGAAAGGATAAGCCTGTTCTTGGAATGATTTTTTTGTGGGGATTTACTCCTTCTGATAGCAAGTGGAAAGGAGGAAAGATACTTGATCCTGAAAACGGTAAAGTTTATAAATGTGTGTTGAGAGTAGTAGATGGAGGAGAAAAACTAAAGGTTTTTGGTTATATAAGAATCATCTTTAAAATAGGAAGAACTCAAACATGGCTTCGTGCACAGGAAAGCGATCTCTAATTCAGATTAGTAGATAATTATTTAAATTAAATAAAAAAAGAATATATAAGCAAAAGAGGAAGTCATTTTTTTTCTAATCCTTGCAGGTTATTTAAACCTATAAGTTTTTCACTAATTTATCAATTACTTCTGTTGCCTTCCCTTTGAGAAAAACATCTGTGATACTATCTGTATAATTTGATTTTTTAACATTTATTTCAATAATTGATATCATATTATTTTTCGCAATAATAGGAATTTGAGAAGCTGGCATAATTTCTCCTGTAGTCCCTATTACAAGAAATACATCGGAAATTTCTGCTTCTCTAAAGGATTTTGTTATATCCGGTTCATACAACGGTTCACTAAAAAATATAAAATCTGGTTTTAATAACCCACCACATTTTTCACATCTTGGCGGCAAGTTATTCAAATATTTTTCTTCGACTGAAACCGTATAATCGCAATTAATGCATACCAGATTCCTGGAATTTCCATGAATCTCATAAACTTCCTTACTACCGGCTTCTTGATGCAGGTTATCAATATTCTGTGTAATTATAGCATTTAGATAACCATTCTTTTCCATCTCGGCTAAACCTATATGACCACGATTTGGTTTTGCTTCGCCAAAAAAATCAAAAAATATCTCTTTTATCAATTTCCAAGCTTTTAATGGATGGGCTTTAAAATATCCAATATCAAGAAAGATAGGATCATATTTACTCCACAATCCATTCTCTCCACGAAAAGGAGGAATCCCACTCTCTACAGAAATACCAGCACCAGTAAATCCTGTTACTCTTCTTGCGTTTCTAATTATTTCTACAGCTTTATCAATCATTTGGTTAAGTTCCATTTTATTCTTTGGCAAATTCTCCTTCAATAACTTCTAACAATGCTTTTTTTATTTTACCTTTCTTGAAAAAAAGTTTTATTCCCCTTTTTTCCAATCTCTTTATACCCTTTTTACCTATCATATTAGAAATAACAATTTCACAATCTTTAATTAATCCATACACATCTAAAGTTTTCAAATGTTGCATAGTGTTTTCATAGGGGTTATTTCTTTTTTCAATCAGTCTAAATTTTTTACCAACAACTTCGTAAATATACATCTTTTCTGCCATACCCAACATTTTTGTAAAAACACTCTTTCCGTCATTTGTTGGGATTGCAATTTTAATGTGTTTTTCTCTATTTTCGTTCATTTTATCTGAATGGAGATTTATTTAAAACTATTTCAGCAGACAAACCATAAACCACTTACAAGTTTTTGAATAGAGCTTATTTCTCATATTTCTACTACTCTTCCGGCTCCGCCTTCAATATATTTTTCAGGATAAAGTTCTTTTATTTCTTTGATGTACTTTGTGCAATGAGTAGGACATAGCAAATCCAAATCTTTCAATAACTCAAATTGGTCAAATCCATGAAAACCGCCAATTAGAGCGTAAGGGTTACCGAATTGTGAGGCCGTTTCAAGAATTTTACTTATACCCGGATGGGAGCAGCCCACAATTATTACTATCCCTTTTTCAGTTTTCAGAATCAACGATTGCTCAATATTATCAAGCTCGCCCGTGGAAAAAATGTTATTGTAAAGTTTTCGTGCTTCATTGACATATTCTCTTTCGCGTACATTAAATATTCCTCGTAGAGTAGGCGGAACATAAAGTTTTACATCATTATTTTCATTAAGAAAGGCAGATAATCCCCCGGTGTGATCAAAATGATTGTGCGACATAAAAACTGTATCAATAATTTTCGGATCAATTCTTAGCTTTTGCATGTTGTCTAAAAGAATTTTTCCGTTTCCGCCACTGTCAAACAGAATATTCCTACCGTTAAATTCTATCAATGCAGCAAATCCCCAATCGAATTTCAGCCCTTTCTTATAAACCGTGTTATCATAAAGAATTGTTATTTTTATAAAATTTTCCTCCTCTTATCTTTTGATTTCGATTTCTTTCAGGGAAAATGATAAGACAGTCAATTTTTAATGTCAAGAATAAATACCATAGGAAATCCCTTTTTTCATTCGGGCAAATGCTTCGTTTATCATCTCATCAGTAATACAAAATGAAAGTATAATATGACTTTCCACGGTTAATTATTTAAATAAAGAAGCAATTAAGATAATTTATGGTTTTATTTATATTTAGTAAATTGCACATTAATTTCGAACAAATTAGGGATATTTTCGTATAAAAATTATTATAAAAGAGGAGAAAATACATGAAAAAAGGAATCATAAAAATCACTTTTATTTTAGTTATTATTTCAATACTTAGTAACTCTTCCATTTACGGAAAAAAAGCAAGTAAAGTCAATTTAAAAGGGTTTTCAAAATTTGTTGAAAAAATGATGAAAGAATGGGAAGTTCCAGGAGCAGCTATAGCTATTGTAAAGGATGGAAAGATCGTTTTTGCAAGAAGTTATGGTTACAGAGATATGAAGAAAAAACTGAAAGTAACCCCAGATACTCTGTTTGCTATTGGATCCTGTACCAAAGCTTTTACAGCCACAATACTGGGCATACTGGTGGATGAAGGAAAATTGGAATGGGATGGGGAATAAATGCTTACAGGGGACATCTTTTAATATTTCATGGAGGCGGTATTGACGGATTTATATCCAGAGTCTCTTTCTTACCCCTCGATAATACAGGAATTGTCATATTAACAAACAGTGACAGGGGAGGCAGTGCATTATGTTCTATTATTACCTATAATCTCTTTGACCGTATACTAAAGCTTACACAAGTTCCATGGGCCAAACGTATCAAAGAACGTGCAGATAAAGCCAAAAAAGATGCTGAGCAAGCCAAGAAAAAAAAGGACAAACACAGAAAACTGAACACAAAACCCTCTCATAATATGGAGGATTATACTGGAAACTTTGAAAATCCTGGATATGGTGTCCTAACAATTAAAAAAGATGTAGATCAATTAAAAGCTACATTCAATAATATTGGTTTTAAAGTACAACACTTTCATTACGATATCTTCGAGCTTTCCTCTAAAACCTTTGAAAAACAAAAATTCAAAGCTTCTTTTCATACAGATGTGAAAGGGAACATCAGCAAAGTTTCCATTCCCCTTCAAACCGGGGTTAAAGATATTGAATTTTACAGAATACCAGAAAAAAGGAAAAAATAATTAATTAAGAGACATATTCATTGTTAAAATTTACAATTATTTTTGTTTCATATATAATCTTTAAATTTAAGGAGGTATTAAATATGAAAAAAAAGTGTGTATTTGTAATAGTATTTTTTATATCTTTTTTTACAATAAATTCTTATGGAAAAGAAAAACTCGGGTTATTGATAATTGCTCATGGAGCACCCCAAAAAGAGTGGAATAGACCAGTTCTTAATCTTGAAAAAGATGTAAAACAACTAATTTCAAAAAATGGAAAAAACCCTTTTTTAGAAATCAAAGTTGCTTTAATGGAATTTAATGAGCCCTCTATTTATACAACAGTTAAAGAGTTTGAAAAGCATGGTGTTGAAAAAATCTATGCTCTTCCAATCTTTATAGCACCCTCTGGACATTCTGTATATGATATCCCAACCATTTTAGGGTTATATGAAGATAAAAAATTTCTAAATCAGCTCAAAGAAGAGAAGATTAAGGTTGTTGATACAAACATAAAAATCTCTTTAGGCCCAACCCTAAATTATGGAAATCTGTTAAAAGAGATAATGTTAGACAGAATTAAAGAACTCTCCACAAACATAAACAATGAAAGCATTATTATACTTGCACATGGCGACAAAAATTATGAAAAAATATGGTCAGATCTATGCAGAGAAATAGGTTCTTATATTTGCGGGGAAACAGGCATAAAATATTTTAACTATGCTTTTGTCGGTGTAGGACAATCTTTTACTGTTAATGGAGTACCCAAGATTTTAAAGGCTAATGACAAGTATAAAAAAACAATTGTACAGGGATTATATCTTTCAATGGGTGTTAAGAATATGTCAAAAAGACACCAGGGAATATTCAAAGAGAAAAATATAATTTTTTCAAATAAGGGTCTATTACCTGATAAA
>JAUXFB010000279.1 GCA_030620255.1 Candidatus Aminicenantota bacterium
GGAAAGAGTAAATAGTGATGAGTAGATGAGTAGATGGGTAGATGCGTAGGGGCAGGGTTTACCTCTGCCCGAAGTCAAGTAAAAAAAGAAAAATCTGGGTTAAATTATAAGAAAAAAATGATCCCTATCTCATTCACAATAAATTAAAGAAATACTTTTTTTCCAAAAGGTAAAAACTTTTTTGTGCCATAACCTTGTTTAATTATATTCAGAACCCTTTCATCATATGATTCAAATATTGACCCGAAAATTTTTTTTATATTTCTATATTCAAACAGGTCTTTATTCATAATTGAAGATGGTCCTAAAAGAAATATATCACAATTAACTCCTGAATTATTAACAATCTCCATAAATGTATTATTGAAAATGGTTGTTGCTGAAAGTATTATTGCATCTCCTTTTTTAATGGTCTCCATTTCTTTTTCAATCGGGATAAGTTTATGATTTTTTTTTATCAAATCAAAAACTTGAATCTTAATATTATTCTCATCGAATTTTTTCAGAATAGGTTTAAACAGCCCAATCATTATTATGTTCTTATAATGCTTAAAATCAATAGCTTTAAAAATATCAGATTTTTTTTTATAATTATTTAAATAGTTTAAATTAGCATTAAAATAAGCATTTAAAATTATTCTGTGTTCGATTTTATTTAAATCTGCTGTTCTCAAATCCTCAATCTTAACTTCAACATTAGTTGACAGGTTTGCACAAACACCAATATTTCCATTCTTTAAAAGAACTGCAGAATATTTACGTCCACACACAATTTTTTTTATATTTGAAACATGCACACCATATTTTTCAACAAAGTGTCTTAATGGTTCATTCATTACATTTTCCATAATTAAAAAAATTTTGTTTAAAATCTTTTCAATTTCTGAACATATATTAATATGTTTTTAATTTATCGTCAAGCCCAGAGGCAAGTAGGGGTTTGATTTATCAAACCCAAAGTAAAAAGGCAAAAGTAAAAAGGAGGTAGAGGATAGTAGATAGGAGGTTGAAGAAAGTAGGATCTGGGTTTACCTCTGCCCAGAGACAGAGTGAAGAGTTGATGGGTGGATGAGTAACAAGTAAAAAGGCAAAAGTAAAAAGTGTCAGTGACAGTGGAAGTTTTGAGTGTTGAGTTTTAAGTTCTAAGTTAAAAAAAACCATTTAACTATTTAACCAATCAACCAGTCAACCATTAGTCCAATCAACTATTAGTCCAATAAACCATTCAACCATTAGTCCATTCAACCAATCAACTATTAGTCCAATATCATGTGTTTCATTAAAATATATTGACATTTTTTGTTGTCTACTTTATCATGCTCATATTATGAAAAATTATAAAAAAAGTATAAATATTTTGTTTCTTTATCCTGTTGTAATTTTAATGTTATTTTTCTCTTCATGTTCTGTTTCTTCTTTAGGTATAAGAGTACTTGTGCCTGCAGAGATTACTATTAATAAAGAGATTATACATATTGGGATTGTTAATCGTTCATTACCAGATAATAAGAGAAAGATAATTGATATTGTGGAGGGATTTATTTCAGGAGAATCAATATTAGCTGATCGTTTTGGATCAGAAAATTGTTTAAAAGGCCTTGCTGAAAAATTAAATAATTCCCCTAGATTTAGTGCTGTAATAATTCAGGGAGAGAATCTTAGAGGAACAGGAACACGCATGTTTCCAAGTCCTCTTTCATGGAGAATAGTTGAAAGACTTTGTAATAAGTACCGTGTAGATGCTCTTATTGCTTTAGAGACTTTTGATTCTAATATAGTGCTTGATAAAGATATACGAATGGAAAAGAAAACGATTAAAGATAAGAAAACTAAAACAAAAAAAAAGGTTAAAGTTCCGCAATACATTGCTAATCTTTATATTCAGGTCAATTCAGGCTGGAAGATTTATGATCCTTCTGCTCGATCAATTGTTGATGCAAATACATATAGGGATGAGAAATCATGGTATACTACAGGTAAAACCAGGAGAGAATCATTGAGAAATCTACCAAATAAGAGAGATGCAATTAATCAGGCAGGATATCATTCAGGTATTCAATATGGAATGAGAATCTCTCCAACATGGATAAATGTAAATCGTGAATACTATGTAAAAGGTTGTCCTGAATTCAAGATGGCTGAGCGATATGTCAAGTCAGGAAATTGGGAGCAAGCAATTTCAATTTGGAAAAAGCTTTTACACAACACTGACATTAAAATTGCTGGAAGGGCGGCTTATAATCTGGCTTTTGCTTCTGAAATCAGGGGTAATTTTCAAAATGCATTAAAATGGGCAAAAAGATCTTATGCAGAATTTGGAAATAAAAAAGCACATTCTTATATGAGAATTTTGAATCAACGTATATTAGATAAAGAACATTTAGAGGAGCAATTGAAATAAAAGTCTCGTTCTGGATTTAATAAACTGAATATTTATCTTCACCAATATTGAAATGGATATCATAATAGATGAAATAATTAGATCAAGAAGAAAAACAATTGCCTTGCAAGTATCTCATGATGCCAGATTAATTGTTCGTGTTCCTTTCAGTACTTCAGAAAAGTTAATTAGAAAGGTTATTTATGAGAAAAGACTCTGGATTTTAAAGAAGCAAGAACAAGCAAAGGAAAAGTATAAAAAAGTATATTCTAAGGAATTTGTGAATGGAGAAGGGTTTCTTTTTTTAGGAAGTTCCTATAAGTTATATGTTGTTGATAATTTTGAGTTCTCTTTGATTTTTAATAATGAAATTTTTTTTCTCTCGAAAAATTTTTTAAACAAAGCAAAAGAGGTTTTTATTAAATGGTATAAAGAGCAAGCTTATAAAAATTTTTCAGAGAGAGTTGCACTTTATTCTAAGATATCAGGCATAACTTATAATAAATTGAAAATCACAAATGCGAGAAAAAGATGGGGCTCCTGCAGTTCAAATGGAAATTTAAATTTTACCTGGCGTTTGATTATGGCACCATTACAAGTGATTGACTATGTTATTGTTCATGAATTAGTCCATATTAAAGAAAAGAATCATTCAAAGAATTTCTGGAATAA
>JAUXFB010000298.1 GCA_030620255.1 Candidatus Aminicenantota bacterium
AAAATCACTTCAGCTTGGGCCAGAAGACATTTTGATCGCTGTTAAGGCTGAATTTAACAATAGATTAAATTCAGTTGAGATCAGTAATCTGATAAATGGAATTGAAAAAGAGATAAGAAGGAAATATCCTGAGGTAAAAAAGATTTTTGTTGAGCCTGATATATATCGTTATTAAAAGTTCGAATTTATCAAAGCCCATTCCTTGCTCATATATGATATATATGGTATATTACAATAGTATTAGGATAGAATGAAAGATTACTTTGAGAAACTAATTAATGAGATAGAATCAGGCCTTGTAAAAGGAATAGAGCCTCAAAACGGTATCCTTGAGAAAGCAATGTATTATTCATTGCGTGTAAGAGGTAAAAGATTAAGGCCTTTACTTTTTTTGACTCTTATTGATGCTTTTGAAAAGAACTCATTAAAATACATTGATATTGCTTGTGCAATAGAATACATTCACACATATTCATTAATTCATGATGATCTTCCATGTATGGATAATGATGATTTTAGAAGGGGCATGCCCACAGTTCATAAGAAATTTAATGATGCAATTGCTTTACTTGCAGGTGACACTTTGCTTGCTGCAGCATTTGAGAAAATATCCTGTTTTGATATGTCTTTTGATAAAATTGTAAATATATTAAAAATATTAACTCATAGTATTGGGAAAGATGGTATGGCTGGAGGTCAGGCGCTTGATCTTGAATTTAATAAAAATAAAGAATTGATATTTCACATACAAAGAAAAAAAACAGCTGAATTGATAAAAGGAACATTGTTGTCAGGTGCAGAGATTGTTGATATGAATGAAAAAGATAAGGGCATTTTAGAAGATGTAGGAAATACTATTGGGGTGGCATTTCAAATGGCAGATGATTTACTTGATATTGAAGGAGATGAACAAATAGTTGGGAAAAAATTACATAAAGATAAAAAAAATAAAAGACCGAATTCTGTTTTGTTCTTTGGAAAAGATTTTGTTGAGAAAGAGATTCAAATTTCATATGAAAATAGTATAAGTATGCTAAAGGAAATAAAAATAAATTTTCCTCCTTTTTTAAATCTAATAAAAAAAATGGTTTATAGGGATAAATAATGAGTGTTTTAGATAAGGTTAATTTTCCTTCGGATTTAAATGGATTAACAATTGAAGAGTTGGAAATTTTGGCCAGGGAGATAAGGAAGATAATTATACAAGTTGTGTCAAAGAATGGAGGACACCTTTCATCAAACCTTGGTGTTGTTGATCTGACTCTTGCGTTACACAGGGTTTTTAATACTCCGGAAGATAAAATTATTTGGGATGTGGGGCACCAAAGTTATACACACAAGATAATAACTGGAAGAAAGGATAAAATATTCTCAATACGGCAAAGGCACGGGCTTTCTGGTTATCCTGATATATTTGAGAGTGAATATGATGCATTAAACACGGGACATGCTTCAACATCTCTTGCTTTTGCTTCGGGTATGGCTATAGCTAGAGATAAACAGAATAAAAAGCATAATATAATTGCTGTTATAGGTGATGGAGCATTAACCGGAGGAGTTGCTCTGGAAGCTCTAAATCATATAGGACAGATAAAACAGAGATTGATCATAATTCTTAATGACAATAAAATGTCTATTTCTCCAAATGTGGGAGGAATTTCCAAACATTTGAATTATCTTGTTTCTGGCAGACCTTATATAAGGCTAAAAGAGGTTATTCAATCCATACTAAGATTAATTCCTGCCATAGGAAAATCAATGGCGGATCTGGCAAGAAAAATCGAAGTACTTATCAGGACAATGATGGTACCCGGCTCATTGTTTGATGAATTGGGAGTTAAGTATATAGGTCCAATTCACGGGCATAATATTAAAGAGATGATAAAGGAGTTTGAAGACTCAAAAAAATATGATTTTCCTATTTTATTGCATGTTGTTACTGAAAAGGGTTTTGGGTATAAACCAGCAATGCAAAACCCAAGTTCATTCCACTCATCAGCCCCATTTGATATCCAGGATGGTAAATTTATTAGATCCAGTAAGATCCCATCTTATTCAAAAATATTTGGTCAAACAGTATTAAAATTAATTAAAAAGGATAAGAGAATTATTGCTTTAACTGCTGCTATGCCTGAAGGAACTGGACTTGAGATTGTTCAGAAAAAATATCCTGAAAATTTTTATGATGTTAGCATTGCTGAGCAGTATATGTTTGATTTTGCAGGTGGCCTCTCAATAAGTGGTATGAAGCCTGTAATTGCAATTTATTCAACATTTTTGCAAAGAGCGGTTGATCAAATCATTCATGACTTGGCTTTAATGAAACTTCCAATTGTAGTAGGCATTGATAGGGCAGGTCTTGTTGGTGGAGATGGAGCAACTCATCAGGGTATTTTTGATATTGCTATTCTTTGTTCCATTCCAGATATATATGTTGCATCACCAAAAGATGAAAATGAATTACAACATATGGTTTATACAGGAGTTAAATCAAATAAAACAGTATTTATCAGATACCCAAAGGAACCTGGAAAGGGAGTAACCCTTGATAAGGATTTTAAAGAAATACCTTTAGGAAAAAGTGAGGTATTAAGAGAGGGTAAAGATGGAGTGATTTTCGCTTTCGGGCCTCTTGTGTATGAAGCAAAAGATGCTGCAGAAAAACTTTCTAAAAATGATAAAATTGAATTAAGTGTAATAAATGTAAGGTTTATTAAACCTCTTGATAAAGAATTAATATTAAATTATATAAAAAAGAAAAAAAGGGTTAT
>JAUXFB010000231.1 GCA_030620255.1 Candidatus Aminicenantota bacterium
ATAAATTAAATAGCCTTGCTAGTGGTTCATATTTGAGAAGATTAACAGGTAAAAAAATTGATGCTCATGATTATTCTATATTAAATAAAAAAATTAAAAAACACACTGTATTAATTTTCGATGAAGCACATTCTCTTCCTGAACAAAGTTTTTCATATATTAGAAATTTAACTGAAAGTGGAAAAACTTTTTCAATTATTTTCGCTGGAAAACCTGAATTAATGGATAGACAGCAGGGATTACCTCAATATTTGATTGACAGGCTTGAATTATCAGAAGGGTTAAGGCCTCTTGATGAAAAAGAATCTATGGATCTTGTAAAAACAAGAATTGAAATTTTATCAAAATCAAAATCATATTTATTCACTGACAATGCAATCAAAGAAATTGCAAAGAAATCAAAATACATCCCAAGAGACATGCTTGAAAATTGCTCAAAATTCCTTGAATATGCAATTATTGAAGATAAGCATGAAATAACAAAAAAAGATATTGAAAACAAGTTTGAATATGTTGCAAAAGAAGCAGCTGTACCTGATTATACTTTTCCAACTGTTATAACAAAAGAAAAAAAAGTTGAAGAATTAACTATTGATGAAGAAGAATACTGGCAAAAACCAACTTATGAAAGGATGATGGAAGGGAGAATCCCAAAATCAATGCCAGGAGAAGAATATAATATCATGAAAGTAGAATTTTTAGGAGAACTTTCTCCATTACAAACTGAAATCATTGAGTATTTGTTCAAAAATGAACCAAAAACATCGCAGGACATTGCCAAAGCAATTGACAATTCCTATGATACTGTGCGTCACATGGTAAAAAGATTGCAAGGAAAGTATAATGAACCTGAATCCAAGAAAAAAATAAAAAACCTGTATCCTCTTGTTGAAAGAAAGAAAAACCCAAAAGGAAGAGGGTACATCTTTTTCCTAAGCCCTCAAGCTAGGAAAATAATGTCAAAAGATTAAGCCAAATGCGGAGGTGGCTATAATGGATTATTTGAAAATGACAATACCAGAATTGGAGAAAATAATGAATAATATGAATACTGATTATGGTATTGAAAAAAAAAAATTTGTCAGTTTAAAAGTAGATAGGGTATACAAAGTTGCATTTTAAGCAAAGTTATTTAAACTAATCTTGCTTATTAAAAGTATAAGTTAAAACGGTGACTATAATGACAGTTAGATTATCAAAAATGTATGGAATGGACATATTTTCTGGAGAAGCAGGATACATGGGAAAAGTAAATGATATGATCTTAAATATGGAATCTGGAGAAGTAGTAAGATTAACAACAGTTCCTTTGAGAAACATCATGCAATCAAATGCAAAAGAAGTATTACAAAAAAATAGTGTTTTGTTCAAAAGAGTAAAATCAGTAAAAGACATTGTTCTAATAGGAAATATGTAAAACCCTCTTTTTATATTATAAAATAATTGCATAATAAATCCTATTTCTAAACCCTCACAAAATTAGTGTTAACTACAATAAATTTTTATACTTAAAACAAGTAATTTATATATGCCTCATTATAATAAAGAATTTATTGAGAGGGAAATCATAAATTTTTGTAGATTTCCTGTTCCAAGGTCCCCAATTGAAATAGTTAGATATCTAAAAGCAAAAGATTTGAATTTTTATAAAAAAACACCAAATCCTCAAATTGTAAAATTTTTGCGAAAAGATATGCTTGATAACCTTGTAAAAAAAGGAATTTTAGTAAAATATGATGAAAAATCACTAAATTGGATAAAAGCACGTAAATTACTATCTTATTATGAATCAAGGAATAAAGACAAAGCTTCTCGTAAATTAACTGAATTATATCAAATTAACTTCTTTTACTTAGCAGATTCCCCTTTAGTCCTCAATATTCCTATATTATTAGATATTAATTTGGATATAGTAGCTTTATTGTATAATTTGACTAGAAATAAGCATTTTGATAATTTCTTTTTTGAATTAGTTAATTTGTTATATTGTTATGATAATCTTAAAATAAGAGATAAAATAAGAATTGAATTATATAATTTAAGTTTTAATGAAAAAGAAATTGGGTGTTTTGAAAAATTATTTGAATATACTAATTTAATGCAAGAATTTTTTAATTTAATTCCATTTAATCCTAATTTACAAAAAGCATTAGATTTTTTAAGAGAATTTTAAAATTTGCAATAATTTTTCATTTTAATGTTTTTTTGTTTACAAAAAATTAGTTTATTACTAGAACTAAGGGGTGTCACACAAATTCTTCATATTCTTTCAGAATGCAGATGCCTCAGTCCGCCTATCACTCATCATTTCTATCGCCGCGAAAGATCTGGTGATAAAACATCATCATTGGCAATAATATTTTATTCTGCTATGTTTTTAAATGATTTTATTCAAAACAATCAATATAAAAAAGCGAGGTAGGGCAGCCTGGAGTGCCCGACGGGCTCATAACCCGTAGGTCAGTGGTTCAAATCCACTCCTCGCTACTTATTTTTTTTATAACCTAACATATTTATAGTTAAACTGATTTTTTTACATAAGGTGATTTTAAAATGAAAACCAAAATTTTATTAATAATTTTAATTTGCATGGTAACAACTGCTTTTACAGTAGCATCAACTGATTTTGGGTTGTATATATCAAATTATAATACAATACCTGCTTCGCTTGAACCTGGAACAGCAAATGTTTTACTTCAATTAGATATTTCTCACAATGGATTGTTAACTTATGAAAATATTGAAATAGAATTAATTTTACCAGATAGTTTTGAGGCAATTAAAAATAAAGCAACTATTACAAAAATGGATAGATTTGATAAATTTACAGTAATTTTGAATTTTGATATTAATGAAGAAATTGAAGTAGGTGTTTATTCAATACCTATTAAAATGACTTATTTTGATACTAATGATAATAACAGAATATCTTACACTAAATTCATTGATTTACAAATTTCCGATTCACCCTCACTTGAATTAATTGATATCCAGATTGAAATACCTTATGTAGGGGAAAGATTTACAACAAGTTTTACAATACAAAATACTGAATTATTACCTGCTTCAAATATAATTGCATTAATTGAACTGGAAGATAATCTTATTTCATGGATACCAAGTTCAAAAGTTATTAATTTAATTAGTGAGAAATCAACTGAAATTATACAATTTACAGGAATGGTTTCAAAAAATACAGAACCAGGTTCTTACCCTGGAACACTTACATTAAGTTATAATGGAAAAACACTTTCAAATAAATTTATTTTAGATGTTTATGGAGAACCAAACTTAAAAATTGCAGGAATTGCAACTGGTGAAGATGTTTACACTCACAAAAAATCAACTATTTCACTTCAATTGGAAAATATAGGGGAAGGAGACGCTGGCTCAGTTAAAGTTGTTTTAGCAGATGATTCATATACAGGCATAAAAACATCTTATATAGGGACAATTGAATTTGAAGATACAGGAACAGCAATTTTTGATTTAATATTCTTAAAATCAGGAATTAATAATGTAAAAGCAACAGTTTTTTATATGGATAAATTAGGAAATGAAAAATCATTTGAAACTA
>JAUXFB010000173.1 GCA_030620255.1 Candidatus Aminicenantota bacterium
AAATGTAAATGGAGAGGTAATATCCTCTA
Source organism: Candidatus Aminicenantota bacterium (assembly GCA_030620255.1). Classification (GTDB taxonomy): domain Bacteria; phylum Acidobacteriota; class Aminicenantia; order UBA2199; family UBA2199; genus JAUWNT01. The sequence goes on from JAUXFB010000173.1 coordinate 30, forward strand.
CTTTTGATGAAGTTCCTATAAGACATACAAAGGTTGCTGATATTGTTCTGGAAAAGGCAAAAAGATTGGTTGAAATGGGTAAGGATGTAGTTATTCTACTTGATTCTATAACACGTCTTGCAAGAGCACATAATGCAATAATACCTTCTTCTGGAAAAGTACTTTCCGGAGGAATTGATGCTAATGCATTGAATAAACCAAAGAAGTTCTTTGGAGCTGCAAGGAAAATTGAAGAGGGTGGAAGTTTAACAATACTTGCAACAGCTCTGGTTGAAACTGGAAGTAGAATGGATGATGTAATTTTTGAAGAGTTTAAGGGAACAGGCAATATGGAGATCAACCTTGAGAGAAAACTTGTTGACAAACGTGTGTTTCCTGCAATTGACATTCACCGTTCTGGAACAAGAAAAGAGGAATTGCTCATTGCCAAAGATGACTTAAATAAGATCTGGATATTGAGGAAGGTTTTGTCTCAAATGTCTGAAGTAGAAGCAATGGAATTGCTAATAGAAAAGCTATCAAAAACAAAAACAAATGCAGATTTTATGAAAATGATGTCCCAGGGTATGTAAAAAGGGAATTAAAGAGAAGGAGCCAATGTGATCAAGAACTTTGAAGAGCTATTAAAAAAAGCAAAAGAGAAAAAGGGAATTGTCGTGGGTGTTCCTGTGCCTGAGGATCTAAACTCAATAAATACCATAATTAAATCTAAGAAAGAGAACATTGCTGATTTTATTTTATGTGGTAATAAAGATAAGATCATTAAACTTATAAGATCAAATGGAGGAAATGAAAAGGACTTTGAAATAATAAATTCCTTTTCTGAGGAAGATTCTGCTTCCAAAATTGTTGAACTTGCAAGAAAAAAAAGGATTCAGGTCATATTAAAGGGTTTTCTTTCAACATCTAAATTATTAAAACCTACTCTGGATAAAGAAAAGGGATTAAGAACAGGAAATCTCTTTTCAGATATTCTTTTTGTTGAGAATCCAGGTGATAATTATGATGGGCTTCTTGGTATGACTGATGGTGGTGTAAATATATTGCCTGATCTTGATCAGAAGAAACAAATGATTGAAAATGCAGTAAAAGCTTTTCATAAACTGGGGTATAAAAGGCCTAAAGTTGGTATTTTAACAGCTAAAGAGACAGTCAATGAGAAAATGCCTGCAACTATTGATGCAAGAGAATTATATGAAATGAATAAAAGGGGAGAAATTGAGGGATGTGATGTGTATGGACCTATTGCTCTTGATATAGCAGTATCTCCAGAAGCTGCAAAGCATAAAGGCATAACAAATCCAGTTGCAGGACATGTTCAAATTATGGTTGTTCCAAATATTGAAGCTGGAAATATTTTTGGAAAGTCTTTTACCTATTACCTGAAAATACCGGTTGGTCATGTCATTATGGGCGCTAAAGTCCCAATATTGATACCATCAAGAAACGAAAGTGATGTTGATAAATTAAATTCAGTTGCATTGGGTGTGATAATTGCTGAAAGCTAATTTTTTATTATTGTTTTTTTTTTTAACTTTTTTAGTTTAGCTTTTCCTCAGAACAACTCTGTTTTACTTAATGTAAGAAGATCAATAAATTATTCAAAGCCATTTAAAGTTAATTTCATTCAACAGGTTTACATTGACAATGAACTTGAAATTGAAGAGAAGGGTGAAATTCTATTCAAAGATATTTCTACAATAAGGTGGACTTATAATGACCCGGATTATAAGGTTTGTATAATAAAGGGGGATGAATACCAATTTTATGATGAGGAAAACAACCAGGTAATTATCAGTAAAATAAATGAAAAGGATAAGAAATGGATATGGCAGATTTTGCTTTCTGATGAAATTTTGGATTGGATAAAATGTGATGAGAAGAAAAGAAAAATCTATATAAAGAAAGCATCAGAGGATCTTGATTCTGAGATTTCAGTTGGTAAAGATTGGTTACCTGAAAAAGTAATACAAAAGGACCAGACAGGAGCAATATATATATATATTTAAAGACTATAGAAAGAGAGTCAAAGTAAATAAAGAAGATTTTTTATTAAAATTTAGTGAGGATGTTGATATAATAAATATGCAATGAAAACTTTTTCATCAAAAAATCGTAAGATAATTCTGGATGATGATAAAATATTAATAAAGAAAATACTAAGTGGTGAAGAGTCATCATTTGAGGAAATTATGAGAAAGTATAACAAAAGGATTTTTAACTTTGTTCTGAGAATGGTTAGAAACGAAGAAGTTGCAATTGAATTAACACAGGACTTTTTCATAAAAATATTTACAAAGCTTTATAAATATAATTTTGAATATAAATTTTCAACATGGGCATACAGGATATGTTACAATCTTGTGATAGATTATATAAGAAAAAATCAAACATATGTGAACTCTCTTGATGATGATAGTACATATAAAAAGAATTCATATATGCGTGAAAGCTCAACAAAAGAAGATGGGGCTGATGTTCTTGAAAGGGAAGAGGTGAAATCGTATTTGTGGAAAACAGTAAATTTATTACCTGTAAAGTATAAAGAATTAATTTTATTAAGATATATTCAAGAACTAAAGTATGATGAAATATCAGAAGTTACTAATTTGCCAATTGGAACTGTAAAAAATAGAATTTTTAAAGCAAAAGATCTATTAAGAAAGGAGATTGAAAAAGATGGAATGCTTAAAAAATAAAACAATTCAGGAATATATAGACAAGAGTCTCAATAGAGTTGAGAGCTCAATCACAAGAGATCACTTAATAGTATGTGAAAAATGCAGGACAAAGTATGAACAGTATAAAAAAATGGAAAAATTGTTGAATAACCCTATTTATAAAGAACCTCCTGCTAAAATTGAAAAATTTGTTATGAATAGATTGTTCTCTAAGATACCTACATATTCTTCAATATTTGCTCTTATTGCCCTGAGTTTTATATTACTTGTTTCATGGATATATATTTATTTTGATTTTAACAATAATAGTATTATTCAGGCATTTAAATTAACATCAAATTCCGCTTTCAATTGGATAACTTCAATAATCACATTTATTTCAAATATTTTTTCATCAGTTTATGCGATTTTTAAGGTCTTGAATAAATTGTTTATGATAATATTTAATGTAAATATTGGAACTCAATTATTTGGTTTAATAATATTATCTATATTCATAGGTGTTTTCTTTTTTGTGTCAAGGATAGTTTATAAAAAATTAAAGGGGCACAACTGATGAAAAGGAGTTTTATATTTTTAATTTCTCTTTTTATACTTTCAATAAGTTTTATATATAGTTCTGATTTTAAAGTAAAAAAAGACCTGATTCTTCAAGAGAATGAAGTTTTTGATGATAATATTATTTCTATAGGCGGAAATATTGATATAAAAGGGAAAGTTAATAAGTCTATAATTATTATCGGAGGAAAATTGAGACTTTTCGGTCATGTTGAAGAGGATCTAATATGTATTTCGTCTGATGTAAAAATATATAAAAATGCTTTTATAAAAGGTGACCTTTTTGTGATTGGAGGAAAATTAGAAAAGGATCCTGAAATGAGGCTTCAGGGTGAATATTCTTACTTTAAATTTAATCTAAAAAAGATTGAAACAACTCTTCTTCCAATAATTTCAGATTCTGGGTCAATAACCTTCTTTAAAGCAGCTAAAATTATCTTGTGGCTTATTCTGGCTCTTATTATCTTTGCAATAATCCCTAAAAAGATAAATCATGCTGAAGAGATATTTGAAAAAAACATGTTAAGAATAGGAATAACAGGGATTTTATCAATACTTGCATTTATATTATTATTTTTAATATTCATAATATTGAGCTTTGTGATCATTGGCATCCCTCTTCTTTTTATCCTTATACTATTTTATTTTGTATTGATAATGTTTGGAAGAACTGTTTTGTTATATTTTATAGGGATAAAGATTTTAAAAACTGTAAATATAAAAAATGTTACACCAGCACTTTTTATTTTTGTTGGTATTTCTTTTTATTTAATGCTCAAATTCTTACCGGTTTTTGGACCAATACTTTTAATAATATTCAATATGTTTGAAATCGGAATAGGTATGAGCTTTCTATTCAGAAAAAAAATACCCTTGAAATAAAACAGTGAATAGTAACAAGTAAAAAGAATAAAATTGTGGTTAGGGGTAAGAGGTAAGAGGTCAGAGGCAAGGTTAAGATTAAGCCTAAGATTAAGTAAAACCTCAAACTTAAGCTTAAACTTAGACTGATAAAGGAAATACTATTCAACTATTCAACCATTAGTCTATTCAACCATTCAACCAATCAACTATTAGTCCATTTAACTAAGCCTCAGCTTTCAGCAATAAAAGTTCATGTGCAAGTGGAAGCAGAACCTCAAACTTAGGCTTATACTCAAACTTAGACTTAAACTGA
>JAUXFB010000003.1 GCA_030620255.1 Candidatus Aminicenantota bacterium
AAACTCAATTCTCTTCCAATTTTCTTACCTTGTATTACAATACCATCTATATAGTATTCTGTTCCAAGCATTTTGTTAGCATCTTTTATTTCCCCTTTAAAAAGTCTTTCTCTAATAACTGAGCTTGATATTCTTGTTCCATAAATAATTTCAGGTTCAACTATCTTAATATTAAATCCAAATTTTAAAGATAATTTTTTTAAAGAGTCTGGATTTCCTTCCCTATTTTTTCCAAACCTAAAATTTTCTCCGATAACCATATATTCCATATTAAATCTCTTAATTAAATATTCATCAACAAAAACTTCATCAGATAATTGGAATATTTCCTTGAAATTCAGAAATAAAACCCTGTTAATGTTTAAACCCTTTAATACTCTCTCTTTTTGCTTATCAGTATTAATCAGATTTAATTCTTTTTTAAAAAAAACTTTTGGATTAGGAACAAAAGTCAAAACTGTAGAGCAAAGTCCCTTTTCTTCAGAAATAGAATTTAATATTTCAATAATCTTTTTATGGCCTAAATGAAATCCATCAAAATTTCCAATAGCAATAACTGATTTATTTTGTAAACTATCATTCATTTTTTTTATCTACAATTGATGTATGCTTATAAACCAGATCTGATCTAAAAATCATGTTTTTTTTTTGTAAAGGCTTTAAAGGTTTAAAAAAAGTAGAAAAAAGAATTAAAAGTAATAAAAATAATAGTAAATTACTTAACGTAACAATTTTTTTTCTTGAAATTAATTTAAACTCATTATAAATTACTTCTTCATCTAACTTTTTTGAACTGATTTTTTCTTTGGCTTTGATGAGTGACTTATTAATTAAATTAAAAAGGCTTTTATACAATTTGTAAGTTGTATGTATACCAAGTTCAAATAAATCATTTACACTATTTTCTCCATTAATATATTTTAATAGATCTGCTTCTGCTTTGTTTATATAAATTTTATTATCTTCAGTTTGTTCATCTTCATATTCTAAAACAATTTCAATAGTTTTATCAACCACTGGAATAGGTTCAAAAACTATGTTTTCATTAGGAATTAATTCGTGGATCATAGGCCATTCATCAAGCATTTGAACACCCTGCATAATTATACTGTGTGTTGAAAGAGGAGGGCTAACAGTTTTTATAGAAGTATCAATATTGGGCATTACTTTAAAACTATACTCCCCCCGTTTCCATTTAAACAGGGATAACACAATCTCTGTAGCTTGAATTCTTAAAGCTTCTTTAACAGAATCATTACTTATTAACCCCATACTCAACAAAATCTCTCCAATTTTTTGATTTGTTCTTTTTTGAATTGATAAAGCTCTATAAAGCATATCTTTGCTTATCAAATTTTGTTTTTCAAGAACAGTTCCGACTCTCATTTCTAATTTTTTTGGAAATGCATCCACTCCAACAATTGAACCCTTATCAAATACTAATGTAATAAATCCATCAGAGCTTGTAAATGTGAGTATACCATTCTTTTTTTGTAAAGAAATTATTTGTAAAATATCAGGCACTTTAAAATCTCTTAATGTCCCTTTAAATGCCATCTTAATCCCCTTTTAAAGAATATAAATTTATAGATAAATAGAAGATCAATGCAATAAATCCTATAAAATGCACAAATATGGGTGAAGTTAAATATACTTTTTCAAAGATAATTCTGTTGAAAATATAAAATCCAAGTAAAAAATAGAAACATACACCAAATATAAAAAACACTTTACTCCTTTCCTTAAAATTCAGATTCAAGCCAGGTATAATAATTGATAAAAGTAAATTGAATAAATATTTTCTCCTATATTTTTTATTTAATTCTTTTTCTTTTATAATTTTTGCTTCTAAAAGTACAATATCTTTTATTAAAAATAATTGATGACATTCATCACACATCTTAAAAGATTTATGCTCCAGATCGTTTTTTATGATTTTTGAACATTTAATACAATTAATGCTTTGTCCCAAAGATATAAATATTTTCTCTGTAAATAATATATAAATGATAAATATGATTATATAATATATAAATGGTAATTTTAAAAATTCAATAAATAGATTTTTTATGAAACTAAGTGGTTCAAACTTTTTTCCTGATCCATTAAATAGCCTTTTCCAGAGAATTTTTTGACTTATTTCAATATCTTTCAGATATAATTCTTCCATTTTCAATTTATTTATTCTGGGATATAGTTTTGCAAAAGAATTAAAGGTTTTAATCCTATTTGATTCATTACTTCTTAGAAGCGCTAATGTAAAGTTATTAATAACAAATTTATCATCACCCCAGATAATAAGAGATTTCCTATAGGATTCAACACTGTCAGATATTCTTCCTAATTTGAAATAAAGATTTCCCAACAGATTATATTTAAATTTACTTTTATAGCTCTTTTCCGTTGAATTTAAGATACTCAGAGCTGTTTTGTATTGACCATCTTTATAATAAGATAAAGCTTGAATAACTTTTAATTCATCATCGAATTTGTCATATACTTTTTTTTCAAATAAACTACCTTTATATACATTTCTTATAACATCAAAACTTTTTTGCTTAAAATTATTCTCAAGTACATGATTAAAACTAAATAAAAAAGTTAAAATAAAAATAAAAATAAAAATAAATAAAGTGGTTTTTCTTTCATATGTATCCAGATAAACCCATAAAAATCCAGTAATTAAAAATGGATAAACCATCCAACCTGAAAAAATAAAAATAGGCCAGAATAATATGATAAGAACAAAAAAAACTCTTTTTATTGAAAGCACCCCTTTTTTATTGATAAATATATCGTTTGCAGCCAGCTTAAAATATCTAGTAAATAAAATAAATGAAAAAATAAAAAAAACAAAAATACTTGAAAAGAATAATACATTGAAGAAAGTATTAAGAATTAAAAAAGACGAATCAAAATCTTTTAAAATCATCAATGATTGTTTAAAACCATATTCTAAATTAAAAACTACATTACCCTTCTTGTTATTTATTTTTCCCAACTTATTATAAACATACCAAAATTCAGGTGAAATCTCTAAAACCTTTTTATAAAAACTTTTTGATAGTTCATGTTTGCCTTCTGAAAAGTAGTGATCACCAAAATTTATCAACTCAAAAGCAACTTTTTCAGTCTCTTCTTTATTCATTCCATCCAAATTAATTAACTGCAGATTTTCTAAGACCTTATCATAATTTTTTATAGAATTGTATAAGTGAATTTTCTTTAAGTTTCCCCATGTATTATTTTGAGAAAATACCAATGAAACAAAACAAAACACCATTAAAAAAAATAAAAGCCTTTTTCTCATTTAATATCCTATTTTACTCTTTTTTTTATAAAGTTTCTTTAAATTATTCACTACCTCTATTATAAATCCATTCTCTTCATCAGACAAATTTCCCTTTGTTTTAAGTTCTAATTCTTCCAATAAATCTATAAAAACTTCCGCTTTTTCTAATTTTATATCTGCTTTTTTTGTGATTGGATCCTCAATTTCTCCTAGATTTATCATACATTGAGTTGCTAACAATAATATAAGTGATTTAATATCTCTTCTCATTGTATCTTTAACTTTCTAAATTTTATCTCCTTTTTCATCTTGCACTATAACACATTTAGTATTATCATCTTATTTATATCATTTATTGATAAAAAAAACAATATGAAAGAGTTTGATAAACTTATAAAAATACTGAAAGAACTTAGAAATCCAATTTATGGATGTCCCTGGGATTTAAAACAAACAGAATCCAATCTAAAAGAATATATACTTGAAGAAAGTTATGAGCTGGTAGAAGCCATTGAAAGCGGTTTAATAGAAAAAGAAATAGAAGAACTCGGGGATCTATTACTTCAGATCTTTTTTATATGTCAAATAAATAAAGAAAGAAATAATTTTACAATTAAAGATGTACTAAATAGAATTAATACTAAATTAATTAAAAGACATCCACATGTATTCGGGGAAACAAAAGTTAAATCTCCTGATGAGGTTAAATCTTTATGGGAAAAAAATAAAAGAATAGAAAAAGATAGAAGAAGTGTTATTTCAGATTACCCTTTACAAATGCCTTCTCTTTCTGTTTCAAAAAGAATTTCAGAGCAGGCTTCAAGTGTTGGTTTTGATTGGGATGATGCAATAAAGGCTATTGATAAAATTGAAGAAGAGATAGAGGAATTAAAAGAAGAGCTCCTTAAAGATAAAGAAAAGAAAAGTAAAATTGAAGAAGAAATTGGAGACATTTTATTTGCAGTATCAAATGTGTCAAGACTATTAAAAATAAATCCTGAGTTTGCTTTAAAAAAAGCAAATAAGAAATTTAAGAAGAGATTTAGATTTATTGAAGAACAACTTGAAAAAGATGGAAAAAAAATTGATGAAGTTTCTCTTAAAAACATGGAAGAATTATGGGAAAAATCTAAAACTATCTCGTAAGTACCTTTTTCAATGTTGACCCAATCTCAGCTGGATTTTCAACTATATGAATTCCATTATCCTTCAACACTCTCATCTTTTCCTTTGCATAACCCTTACCCCCTGTAATAATTGCACCTGCATGTCCCATTCGTCTTCCAGGAGGGGCGGTCTGCCCTGAAATAAAAGCAATTACTGGTTTATTAAAGTGTTTCTTTATATATATTGCTGCCTTTTCCTCCATAGAACCACCTATTTCTCCTATCATAACAACTGCTTCTGTTTCTTCATCCTTTACAAATAGTTTTAAAATATCAACAAAATCAGAACCAATTATTGGATCTCCTCCGATTCCAACACTTGTTGATTGTCCCATTCCCTGATTAGATATCTGATTAACTGCAGCATAAGTTAGAGTCCCAGACCTGGAGATAATTCCAATTTTTCCCTTTTTATGAATGTGAGCTGGCATAATACCAACTTTTGCTTCATTCGGAGTTATCACACCCGGACAATTTGGACCTATCAATGTTGAATTAGTTGTATTTAAATAGTGTTTTACTTTCACCATATCCTGTACTGGAATACCTTCGCTAATGCAAATAACTAACTCAATACCAGTGTTTACTGCCTCTAAAATTGCATCACCTGCAAAAATAGCAGGAACAAATATTATAGAAACATTTGCTCCCTCGTTTATAACAGCCTCTTCAACAGTATTAAAAACCGGTTTGTTGAGATGTGTATGCCCACCTTTACCAGGAGTTACTCCTCCAACAATATTTGTGCCATACTCAATCATCTGTGATGCATGGAAAGATCCCTCTTTCCCTGTAAAGCCCTGTACAATTACTCTTGAATTCTTATTTGCAAGAATTGACATTTTAATCTCCTGTTGATAATTCTACAGATTTTAGAGCTGCTTTTTTAAAATCAATTTCAGATATAAAATTCAGTCCTGATTCATCTATTATCTTTCTTGCCTGTTTTTCATTCGTTCCTCTAAGAACTATAACCACAGGGATATTTACATTAAGAGATCTGGCTGCATTTATAACACCAGATGCAACAATATCTGTTCTTACAATCCCTCCAAATATATTAATAAAAACAACTTTTACGTTTTTATCAGCAATTAGAATCTTAAATGCTTCCTTTATTCTCTCTTCAGAAGTTCCACCACCTACATCTAAAAAGTTTGCTGGCTCCCCTTTATAATACTTTAATATATCCATTGTTGCCATTGCAAGCCCTGCACCATTTACCATACAGCCTATATTCCCATCCAGTTTAATATAATTCAGTTCATATCTTGATGCTTCAACCTCAAACGGATCCTCTTCATGTATATCCCTTAACCCCATAATATCAGAATGTTTTACCAAAGCATTATCATCAAAATTTACCTTTGCATCAAGAGCAATTAATTCTTCAGTATTTGTTATTATCAAAGGATTGATTTCAACAATAGAGGCATCCTTTTCATTGAATAATTTATAGAGATTTGAAACAAGTTTTGAAAAAATCCCTCGCTGTTTTTTATTTAAGCCCAGCTTAAAAGAAAGCCTGATATTATGAAAATTTGATAATCCTGTAACTGGATGTATATATTCCTTAAATATACGTTCAGGATGCTTTTCTGCAACCTTTTCTATCTCCATTCCACCTTCAAGAGAAGCAATAATAACAGGCATTGCCTTTTCTCTATCTATAATTAATGCAATATATAATTCATTAACAATATTTACTCCTTTCTCTACAAGGACCTTTCTTACTTTTTTGCCCTGAACTCCTGTTTGAATATTTTTTATATGCATACCAATAATCTCTTCAGCAAACCTTAAAGCTTCATCTCTATTCTTTGCAAGTTTAACACCTCCTGCTTTTCCTCTTCCTCCTGCATGTACTTGCGCCTTTATAACACATGGATAACCAATTTTATCTGCAATCTCCAGTACTTCCTCTTTTGTATGAGCAACACTACCTTCAGGAACTGGAATCCCGAAGTCCTTAAATAATTCTTTAGCTTGATATTCGTGTATTTTCATTTTTCGATCACAATATTTATCTTTACTATGAAATTCAATCTTTAAATTGAATTCTCAAGCACCTTTACTTTAAGTCTTGACAGATATTCAGTTATCTTAATATCTTTGGGACATGCTTCCATACAGTTAAATATCGTATGACATCTCCATATTCCATTTTTGTCATTTATAATATCAATTCTTTCATCTTTTCCATCATCTCTTGTATCAAATATAAATCTATATGCTTTTAAAAGTGCAGCAGGACCAAGGTAATCTTCATTAGCCCATAAACTGGGGCATGATGATGTGCAAGCTCCGCATAAGATACAGATAGCAGACTCCCTGATACATTCAAATTCATCTGGCTTTTGAATAAATTCTTTATCAGGTATTGGTTTATCTAAAATAAGATAGGGTTTAATTCTTTTCATCTTTTCAAAAAAACCATCCATATCTACAACTAAATCTTTCAGTATTGAAAATCCAGGGAGAGGCTCTATTTTTAATTTATTGCCTTTGAATTTATGCATTGGGGTTTTGCAGGCAAGTACATTTTGTCCATTTACTTTCATAGCACAGGACCCGCATATAGAACTTCTGCATGATCGTCTGTATGCCAGAGTACCATCAATATTCCAATGAATCTCATTAAGTATATCAAGAATAGTTGAATCATCATCAACTTCTAAATCATACTTTTTCCAAAATGGTTTTTTGTCTTTTTCAGGATTGTATCTTAAAATTTTTACTATAATATTTTCTTTTGCCATTATTGATCTCCTTAATATTTTCTTTCCTGAGGTGGAAATCTGTCCATAAAAATTACTGGCTCTTTTGAATGGTCCAGTTTTACACCCTCTTCAGTTTTCCATGCTAAAGTATGTTTTAACCAGTTTTTATCATCCCTCTTTGGGAAACCTGTCCTGTAGTGTGCGCCTCTTGATTCTTTTCTGGCTATTGCACCTTCCACAATTATTTCAGAAAAGCTAAGGAGATTCCCAACTTCATATGCTTCGAACAAATCGAGATTATATGCATAGCCTTTATCATCTATAGTTACATTCTTGTATCTTTCCTGGAGTTGTTTTAATATTTTTAGCAATTTCAACATATCTTCTTCATTCCTGAACACTCCAACATATTTTGTCATATTTTCTTGTAACTCCTCCCTGATTTTTGAGTGTTTTTCTCCTACATTACCATTCATAAGAGAAGATATCTTTGCTCTGGCAACATCTAAAGGATTTGAAGTTAAATCCTCATATCCATTTTCCACAAGAAATTTAGATATATTTTTACCAGCAATCCTTCCAAAAGTTGACGCATCTTGTAGAGAATTTGTTCCAAGTCTGTTTGCACCATGAAGAGAAAGACAGGATGCTTCTCCAGCAGTATATAGACCCCTAACTACTGTGCCTTTTGCATCTCTTATAACCTCTGTATTTATATTGGCTGGGATTCCACCCATTGAATAGTGTGCAGTAGGTTGGATTGGAACTGGTTCTTTAATACCATCAACCTTTAGATAGTTAAGTGCAAGTTCCCATACCTGAGGCAGTCTTTCCATGATTTTCTTTTCCCCTAAATGTCTCAAATCCAGGTATACATAGTCTTTTCCATTAATTCCCCTACCCTCATTGATTTCAGTCTGTTCTGCTCTGGAAACCACATCACGCGGTGCTAATTCCATTTTATCAGAAGCATACTTTTTCATAAAGCGTTCTCCATCAGAATTCAATATGTAAGCACCTTCACCACGAGCTGCTTCAGATAAAAGTATTCCATGCTTATAAAGCCCGGTAGGATGAAACTGAACAAACTCCATATCTTCAAGTGGAAGTCCGTTTTCTAAGATAAGTGCAAGACTGTCACCTGTATTTGCATGAGCATTAGAAGTTATTTTAAATGCCCTACCATAACCTCCTGTAGCGAGTAGAACTGTTTTCGAGTGAAAAATATGCAGACCACCTTCTCTTATATCCCATGCAACAACACCCCTTGAGATATTATCTTTTATAAGCAATGAAAACACTTGAAACTCACTATAAAAATGAACATTATATTTAACACATTGTTCGTAAAGAGTATGTAACAGGACATGCCCTGTTATATCAGCAGAAAAACATGCTCTTGGAGAACTATGTCCTCCAAAAGGTCTCTGGTTAATCTTTCCATCTTCTGTTCTTGAAAATGGAACCCCCATATGTTCATATTCATAAACAGTTTTTATTGCCTCATTTACAAATAATTCTATTACATCCTGGTCACCAAGGTAATCACTTCCTTTTATTGTATCATACATATGAAGCTCCAAGGAGTCTTCAGCACTATTTGCCAGAGCAGCTGCAATACCTCCCTGTGCGCCTCCTGAATGTGACCTGGTTGGATAAACCTTTGTGATAACTGCTACCTGATGCCCCTTTTTGGCTATTTCAAGAGCTGCTCTTAACCCTGCCAAACCTGCACCAACAACAACAGCTTCAATTTTATGGTAATATTTAGCTTCATCTGTTTTCATTTTATAACTCCTGCTCTAAGAATTTCTAAATTAAAATTTGAAACCTTGATTATTGTTAATACACCAACAAAGAAAAGACTTATTCCTACAACTATGATAAGGCTAAATAAAAATAGCCTCAATCCTTTTATATGAATATAATCCTCAACCACCATCCATACCCCATTTAGACCATGATAGAGCACTGTACAAAGAAGCAGGAACTGCATCAGGTTAAACCAGGGAGATTTCATTTTTGATACAACCTTGTCCCATTTAAATGCACCTTCACTGAGCAAGTGATAAGTTACAAAATGTATCATGATTATAACAAAAATAATAACTGCAGAAATCCTTTGAATCAGCCATGGGATTCCACCTTTTTTTGATGTTTCTCTAAAACCTTTTTTCATTATTCCCCCTAATGTACCCATTGAATATGAGAAATTAAACGATAACCACCTATAACCCATAATACAAAAGCAATGATAATGAAGATATAAAATATTTTCTTATGAGATATAGCCCCTTTAAAAAAATCAATGATAATAATTCTCACACCATTAAATGCATGAAACAATATAACTCCCCATAACCCAACTTCAAGAAATTTGAAAATAGGGGAATTTAAAAAATCCATAACATTATTGAATTTATCAGGCCCCTTAGTTAATGTATTTATCACCCATATGTGTAATGTAAGATAAAAGATCAATGCCAATCCTGATAAACGATGAAGTATCCATGCCCATGAACCTGTAAATTTGTAGTAATTTAAATCAAAAATCCTGGTTTTTTTATACAATTTAGTCCTCCTTTCGAATAATTATAATGTCTAAAAAAAGAAATTACAATAATTTTTTTTTTTTTATCAAAAACCTTGATTATTTTTTTTTAAGTGGTTATTTTAGTTCAGGAGGTAATAATGTCAAAGATAAATATTTCGATATCTAATTTAGACAAACTCTTTCCTGAATATTTTACTCAGGAACAGATTTCAAAAGGTAAAACCATCTTTCTTAAAGAGCTTTCCTATTCTACGCATAAGTTCTATGGAGGAAAAATCTCTACAATGCCAAAAGCAGGAGTATATGGCTTTAATTGGTTCAATGTGTGGTATACACCCGGGGTTTCTAAAATTTCCACAACAATAAGGGATGATAATGACACCTCCTTTGATCTAACAAACAGAGGTAATTTTGTGGCGGTTGTGTCAGATTCAACTAGAGTATTAGGAGATGGTGACTGTACTCCCTCAGGTGGTCTGGGAGTTATGGAGGGAAAGGCTTTCCTTATGAAATATCTTGGAGGTATTGATGCTGTTGCACTCTGTATAGACAGTTATAATAAACAGGGAGAACATGATCCTGATAAGATAATTGATTTTGTGAAAATGCTACAGCCAAGCTTTGGAGCTGTTAATCTTGAAGATATTTCACAACCTAATTGCTACAAAGTTCTGGATACGCTAAGAGAAGAAGCTGACATTCCTGTATGGCATGATGATGCACAGGGTACAGGCAGTGTGACTCTTGCAGGTCTTGTCAATGCATTGCGAATTGTAAATAAAGATCTGGACAAGATAAAAATTGTTTTCCATGGTGCAGGAGCTTCAAACACAACAATTGCAAGGTTAATATTACAGGCTGGAGGAAACCCTGAAAAAATGATCCTGTTTGATTCCAAGGGTGGCTTACATAAAGATCGTGATGATATTAAAGCAGATCCAAGATTCTACAGGAAATTAGAACTGTGTGAAAAGACAAACCCAGATAGAATTAATGATATAGAAACAGCTATGAAAGATGCAGATGTGCTAATAGCTTTAAGCAAACCCGGTCCAGATGTGGTTAAACGTGAATGGATAAAAAGTATGGGTGAGAAACCAATTGTCTTTGCATGTGCAAACCCTGTACCTGAAATATATCCATATGCTGCTAAAGAAGCAGGTGCTTATATAGTTGCCACAGGAAGAGGTGATTTCCCCAACCAGGTAAACAACTCATTGGGTTTCCCGGGGATTTTAAAAGGGTCTCTAATAGTCAGAGCAAGAAAAGTCACTGATGAAATGGCAATTTCAGCTGCTTATTCAATTGCTAATTTTGCTGAAAAAAATGGGATCAATCCTGATTACATTATGCCAACAATGGATGAAACAGAAGTTTTTGCTCATGAAGCAGCTGATGTAGCAATGGAAGCGATCAAGAATGGAGTTGCAAGAATAAAATTTACAAAAGAAGAAGTTTTTAACAAAACATTAGAGGATATAAATGAGGCAAGAGGTGCTATTGATCTTCTTATGAAGAAAAATTTTATCAAAACACCTGACACAAAACTTCTCGAAGATGCTATTCAAAAAGCTATAGAAGCTGTAAAAAAATAATTATTAAAGGAGTTTATTGATGGAACTTAGACAATCAATTCTTGAATTAATTAGAAAAGCTTCAACAGACCTATCACAAGATGTAGAAAATGCAATTTTGAATGCTTTTAATAAAGAAAAAGAGGGTACACCTGCAAGAAGTGTTTTTAATACAATTATAGAAAATATTCGAATGGCAAGAGAACAAAGTACACCTATGTGCCAGGATACAGGGGCACTTATATTTTATATTGATTTTCCTGTTGGAGGAACTGAAAAGTTTTATACAGAAGCTATACATGAAGCAGCAAAAGAGGCAACCAGGTTACAGTACCTTAGACCTAATGCTGTTGATTCAATTACATCAAAAAATAGTGGAAATAATATTGGAATTAATGCTCCATATATTCATTTTCGCCAATGGAACAAAGATGAAGTACGGATCCAATTAATACTTAAGGGCGGAGGTAGTGAAAATGTTGGTTCTCAATATAAACTTCCAAATTCAGCATTAAAGGCTGGAAGAGATCTTGCAGGTGTCAGAAAAGTGATTATTGATGCTGTATTGAATGCACAGGGACTTGGATGTGCTCCGGGGATCATTGGTGTTGGTATTGGTGGTGACAGAGTTACTTCATATATACTTTCTAAAGAACAGTTTTTCAGGAAAATAGGTCAAAGAAACCCAAATAAATTGTTAGCTGGCTTGGAAATAGGACTTTACAATGATTTGAATAAACTTGGTATTGGTCCTATGGGCTTTGGAGGTAAAACAACTGTTCTTGATGTTTTCGTTAATACACAGGCGCGCCACCCTGCATCATTTTTCGTTGCAATTTCATATACATGCTGGGCTTTTAGAAGAAAGAGTATGATAATTAAGAAACAAGAGGTGATATATGATTAAGCTTAATATACCTATTTCTGAGGAAGATATCCGTAAACTAAAAGTCGGAGATGAGGTTTTTCTTTCAGGGATTATTGTAACAGCAAGGGACCAGGCACATAAATTAATGGTTGAAGAAAAACCTGATTTTATACGTGATTTTTTAAATGAATCAGTAATATACCACTGTGGTCCAGTTGTAAGAAAAGATAAAGATGGCACATGGAGTTTTGTTTCAGCAGGTCCTACTACATCTATTCGTGAAGAACCTTATCAGGCTGATGTTATTTGTGAATATCATTTAAGAGGAGTAATTGGGAAAGGCGGTATGGGTGAAAAAACTTCACAGGGATTGCAAAAATGTGGGGCTGTATACTTTCATGCTGTAGGTGGTGCTGGAACACTTATTGCTAATTCTGTAAAAAAGGTGATAAATGTCTTTAAACTGGATGAATTTGGAAGTCCTGAAGCATTCTGGGTTATTGAAGTAAAAGATTTCCCACTTATTGTAACCATGGATTCTCACGGAGCAAGGTTACATAAAGAAATTCTTGAAAGGACAAAAAAAATAGCTAAAGAGATATCCTGACTCCATTTAAATGTACCCTTTTGAATATTTAAAAAAAAACAAAGATTTTCTCTTTATCTCTTTAAGTAAAATTGAAAACTCTTTAGAATGGAAACCAAAACCTGGGATTGAAGAAAAAGAGTTTCATATTTCACGTAAAATAAGAGACAAATATAAATTTAAAGATTCTCTATTTCATATGTCAGGTAATATGATATTTCCTGATTTTGATTCTGTGAAACTTTTTACTGAGCTTATAAACAAAAAACGTAATATTGAAAAATTTCCGGACCAATTGATTAAAGCCGGACAGATAAATGCTATGGGTATGATAGATGAAATCTTACACTATGTTATTGAAGTTTACAGAGAAGATAAAAACCCTGAAATAATGAAAAAAGCTATCAATTGGTTATATGAAAAATTAGGTGTTGAAGTCGTTGATAATACTTTGCTTGTTTTTGCAGAAAAATTTCCTCCCTTATCAGTGTATAAAGGAAAATATAGTGTGCAAGAATATATTAATAAAGATTCTAATGGAGTTCCAAACAAACAGATACTTTTAGAAGAGATGATAATGCTCTGGATTTCAAATGTTAACCCTGCATTTGAACCTTTTAATGAATTCTATGACAATACTTTATTAAAAAAACAAACAGCTTTTAATCCCATAATTCAACAATTAAATATATTTTTTGATTCACAACCCTTTTTTGGTCCTGATAATGAAAATCTTATATCTATGTTGCGCAGTCCTGCGATTTCTGTTCCAAATTCTCTTTCAGGTCAACTCATCTACATGAAAAAAAAATGGGGGTTTATAATAAGCAAATACTTATCACGCATTTTATCCGGACTTGACTTAATTAAAGAAGAGGAAAAAAGAGGATTTCATGATCCGGGGGAAACCCCTGTTTACAATTTTACTGATTATCAAGGAATGAATCAAAAAGAGGGTTTTAGCCCTGACAGAGATTGGATGCCAAACCTGGTTTTAATAGCAAAAAATATATATGTATGGATAGATCAACTATCAAAAAAATATAACAAATCTATTTCAAGATTGGATCAGATCCCAGAAAATGAGCTCCGGATATTATCAAAACAGGGATTTACAGGATTATGGCTGATTGGAATCTGGGAACGAAGCCCTGCATCAAAAAAAA
This sequence comes from Candidatus Aminicenantota bacterium, assembly GCA_030620255.1. GTDB lineage: Bacteria > Acidobacteriota > Aminicenantia > UBA2199 > UBA2199 > JAUWNT01. The sequence continues at coordinate 13,927 of JAUXFB010000003.1, forward strand.
TCAAACAAATGTGTGGAAATCCGGAAGCAATGGCTTCTGCTTATTCTATTCACAATTACAATATTGCATCAGATCTTGGTGGAAATGAAGCATTATACAACCTGAAAAAAAGGTTACAACACTATGGGGTTCGACTTGCATGCGATATGGTCCCAAATCATATGGGTATTGATTCTGCCTGGATTGCAGAACATCCGGATTGGTTTTTGTCTCTTGATAAAAAACCATATGAATCTTATAGTTTTAATGGGCCAGACCTTTCTTCAGATAACAGGATTGAAATATTTCTTGAGGATCATTATTACAACAAAAGCGATGCATCCGTAGTATTTGAAAGAAGGGATAAAAGAAATGGAGAAACTCGTTATATCTATCATGGTAATGACGGAACATCAATGCCCTGGAATGATACAGCTCAGTTAGATTACCTCAATCCTGAAGTTAGAGAAGCAGTAATTCAACAAATAATATCAGTAGCACGTCAATTTCCAATTATACGCTTTGATGCAGCTATGACTTTAACAAAAAAACATTATCAAAGACTCTGGTTCCCTGAACCAGGTTCAGGCGGAGATATACCCACTCGTTCTGAAAAAGGAAAAACAAAAGAAGAGTTTGATAAAAAAATGCATGGAGAATTCTGGAGGGAAGTTGTTGATCGTATTGCAAAGGATGTTCCAGACACTCTTTTATTAGCAGAAGCTTTCTGGTTAATGGAAACCTATTTTGTAAGAAATTTAGGAATGCACAGGGTTTATAATAGTGCTTTTATGAATTTTTTAAAAGATGAGGATAATGACAAATTCCGCACATCAATAAAAAATGTATTAAAATTTAATCCTGAAATCCTGAAACGTTTTGTAAATTTCATGAATAACCCGGATGAAGAGACTGCAGTTGCTCAATTTGGAAAGAATGATAAATATTTTGGTATTTGTACTCTACTGGTTACATTACCTGGATTGCCAATGTTTGGCCATGGACAGATCGAAGGATTTGAAGAAAAGTATGGAATGGAATATAAGAGAGCTTATATGGATGAAAATCCAGATAAAGAACTGATCCAGCGCCATGAAAGAGAAATTTTTCCTTTAATTAGAAAACGCCACATCTTTTCAGAAGTATCAAATTTTCTTTTTTATGACTTTTATACTTTAACAGGAACAATTAATGAAAATGTCATAGCATTCTCAAATCGCTTTTATGATGAAAAATCCATTGTAATCTTTCATAATAAATTTGCTTCAACTTCAGGAAGGATAAAAAACTCAATATCAAATATAAATCTTGGACAAGGATTAGACCTTCACACTGATAGAGAATATTTTGTGATTTTTAGAGATCATATAACAAATATGGAATATATAAGAAATTGTAAAGAATTATTAGAAACAGGATTATACATTGAACTTGATGCTTTTAAATTCCACGTTTTTCTTGATTTTCATGAAATTAAAGACTCAGATGATAGAATTTATTCAAAATTAGCTTCAATGTTAAAAGGAAAAGGTGTTTCTAACATTTCTGAAACTCTCAGAAAACATTTCTTAAATCCATTAATTGAGCCTTTTAAAGATCTTGTTAATATAGAAACCTATCATATTCTTGATATAGATCTAAAAGATTCCAAGCACAAAAATAATAAAAAGCTTTTAAATTTGATTGAAAAAAAATGCAATATTCTCACAAACATAGTAAGTGATCTGTTAAAAGAGAAAAGAAAACCTGATAAAATTGTTACTTTATATAAAAAAAAGTTGAATAATTTCCTTCATTTTCAAGATATTGATGATAAACTCGAAAATAAAATCTCCTTACAATCTCTGGATTTTATAAAACATATGATATTCCATATTAATTCAAACAAATCCAATATATTCATACTATTCTCATGGATTTTTGTAAATTGCTTGAAAACTGATATATCAGAGCATAGCATATATCAAAACATAGATATAATTGAATATTGGTCTATTGATGAATATATCTCAGAAATTTTCTTGCAATTAGGAGCATACAAAGAAGATTCTATTAAATACATAAAGCTTATAAAAGTTTTAACTCGTTATCAGATATGGCAGAAAGCATTAGACAAAAAGAGAGAACTGAATAAGTTAATTGATATATTCTTTAAAGACAATGATGTTATGGATCTTATTGGAGTAAATCAACATAAAAATATTATCTGGTTCCACAGAGAATCTCTTGAAGAGCTATTAAACTGGCTCTTTTTAATAGTCTTATTAGATTATCC
>JAUXFB010000185.1 GCA_030620255.1 Candidatus Aminicenantota bacterium
CAGGTAAAGCTGTGCCTTCCTGATCTGTTACTTTTCCCATGATTTTTGATGAAGTTGCCTGAGCGCATATTAATCCGCTCATTACTACAACAAGAATCATTGTTAGTAAAATTTTGTTTAACTTCATATAACCTCCTACTAAATTATATTACATAAAACTGTATGCAAGAATAATGCCAACTTAAAACGATATCAAAAACCCTCATAATAAAGGGTTCTTTATATTAGATATTTAGATAATCCAAAAAATTGAATTATAATTCAAAACAATGAAATATCAATAAAATTTATTTTAAATAGAATACAACATTTTCAAGCACCGCACATATTATTACTATTTTTGTAATTATTGTTGACATAAACATAATATTATAATATTATAATATTATGGTGGCAATAAGGAGGTTAATATGGGTGCAACAACACTAAGATTAAAAGACGAAAAACTGAAAATATTAAGAGCGATCTCTGGATATGAAAACAGACCTTTAAGCAAAATATTCGATGAATTGATTGAAGAATATATTAACAGGCACAAAGAGACCGTGGAAATATTGAAAATTCAAAATATTGTTTATGAATGCACTGAAGGTTTGAATGAAATCAAATCAGGGAAAGGAAAGGGTCTTGATGATCTGGAAGATTGAAGTATCAACTAAATTTGAAAAATATTACAAAAAATTATCACAAAAAGAAAAGTTAAGAATAAAAGATAAGCTAAGGGAGCTGGAAAAATTAGAAAATCCTCTTATTCATAAGGATGTGAAGGCATTGACTGGTGAATTAAAAAACTTTTACCGGATGAGAATAGGTGAGTTAAGAGTCATTTTTGCATTGACAGAAAAAACTAAGACAATTGCAGTAGTCAATTTGTTTCCCAGAAGTGATGGGTATTGAACAGAATAATTTAGAGAAACATATGAGAATAAATGATGAAATTAAAGATGTTTTAATAGAACAAATTACAGAAGAGCATGGAAATATACACGGATTTAGAATCCAAAAAGGAATTGAACAGGTTTCCTGTTTCTGGTGTGAAAAAGATGGGAACATACAAGACTTTAAGAACTTTTGTAAAAAAAATTTTATATCAAATGATAAATTACTTTTTGAAAACTTTAAAAGAATTGAGAAAAATATTGAAATCTTATATGGAAATCTAAACAGATTAAACATTGATTTGAAACGGCCTTTACATCTTGATTCAGGAAGCATACTCCCAATTGATATGGACTTTGGCAAATATGATCCGTTTGCTCATCTGGAAGAAGATCTTTATGAAAATAAAATTGCTTTTTTTATATTGCTAAATTTTCCATCCTATTCTCTGGATGAAAAAATAAATCCCTCTGAAAAATGGGACAGAAAAGAGTGGAGCTATGCAAGAATGGGAGATTTATTCATCTCAAGAATTCCATCAACAATTAATCAGAAAATCTCTGAAGTTTTCACAAATGCTGAAACTTACATTTCAGAATACAACATTTATATGAACAAATTAATTGATAACAATGGAACAAGATATTTCCCTGAAGAGTTGAAATTAATAAGTCACTGGGGTTTACGCGATGAGATTAAAGCTTGTTATCAAAACCCTGAAGGTCTTGTTAAGCAGAATATGATATATAATGTGATGAACAGGATCATTTATCAGGATATTCCCGGAAATGTAATCAATAGTCCTGAATTTGTATGGAATCCCTTTAAAAATGAGGTTTTTAAGTATAATAAAAAAATTAATTTTTCATCAGAACCAGATACAAGATATGATCATTTTCTTAAAATTTTTAAGGCATTAAAAAAGGTTGATAAATATTATCTGAATTATTCCACACATATTAAAAGGAAGTTTAATATTGATAGAGAGATTCCAGAGATAGAGGTTGAAAAATTATTCGAAAAAGTTTTGAGCTCAGAACATGTAAGATCAACTGCAAAAATTATCAAAAAAAGGTTAAATAGAGAACTTCTTCCATTTGATATATGGTACAATGGTTTTGCTTATAATAACTCAATCCCGGAACCGGAACTTGATAAGATTGTATCAAAAAAATATCCCGATATTGAATCTTTTGAAAAAAATATAAAAAATATCCTGATTAAGCTGGGATTTTCAAAAAATAAAGCTGAATTCATATCTTCAAAAATAAAAGGTGAACCTGCCAGAGGTGCGGGTCATGCATGGGGACCTGAGATAAGAACTGATCTGTCACATTTAAGAACAAGAGTTACTGAAAAAGGAATGAATTATAAAGGATTCAATACAGCTATGCACGAACTCGGGCATTGTGTTGAGCAGACATTATCACTTTATTATATAGATCATTATATACTTCATGGTGTTCCAAACACCGCATTTACAGAAGCTTTCGCGTTTGTGTTCCAAACAAGAGACCTTGAAATCCTTGACCAGGAAAATGAAAACATAGATTCATGGTATTATAATGTTCTTTCCACTCTATGGTCTTGTTATGAAATTATGGGAGTTTCTCTTGTTGATATGAAAGTCTGGAATTGGATATACAAGAACTCTGAAGCAGAGCCCCAAGAGTTGAAACATGCTGTTATAAAAATAGCAAAACATATATGGAATAAATATTATTCAGATATATTTGATATAAAGGACCAGCCAATACTTGCAATTTATTCCCATATGATAGACTGTGCGCTCTATCTTCCAGATTATCCTATTGGGTTTCTCATAAAATTTCAGATTGAAAAATTCCTGAGAAACAAAAACCTGGGAAAAGAGATGGAGAGAATGTGTGTTATTGGAAAAGTTATCCCTCAACTATGGATGAAAAAGGCTGTAGCACAAAATATTTCTGCACACCCTTTGCTTGAAGAAACTAACATTGCATTAGAGCATTTCAGAAAAAAAGAGATTTAAAATGAAAGAGAAAGTTTTTTTTATAGAAATCGAAGATAATGAGCAAGATGATTTGATATGTTGCAAACTTGAAAAAGCAATCAGGCATAATAATTTTTTTTCCTTTATAGATCCAAAAGATATGGTTGCAATAAAAACACATTTTGGTGAACAGGGTACAAAAGGGTATGTTAGACCAATTCATTTTAAAATGATTGGTAAAATCGTAAAAGATAAAAATGCAAAACCCTTTTTAACTGAAACATCCACTCTGTACAAGAGTAAACGTTCAAATGCTGTTGATCATATCCAGCTTGCATATGAACATGGTTTTAATTATAAAGACACAGGCTTACCAATTATTATGTCCGATGGTTTATTCGGGGATGAGGAAATACAAATAAATATCCCGGGTAAAATATACAAAAAGGTAGGTATTGCTTCTCTTATTGTAAAAGCTCAATCTCTTATTGTTGTATCCCATTTTACAGGCCATATTGTTACAGGATTTGGAGGAGCATTAAAAAATATGGGAATGGGCTGTTCAAGTAGAAAAGGAAAATTGATCCAGCATTCAACAGCAAAACCAACAATAATAAAAAAAAAATGTACAGGATGTAAGGAGTGCATAAAATGGTGTCCTGCTGGGGCAATTTCTTTTATTGAAAATAGAGCTGAAATAAACGCAAAAAAATGTATTGGTTGTGGAGAGTGTCTTTCAGTATGTAGGTTTAATGCAGTTAAATTCAATTGGAAGGAAACATATGAACAACTTCAAAAAAAGATAGTTGAACACGCAATGGGTGTTGTTAAAGTAAATAAAGGAAAAATAATTTATATCAATTTTCTCAATAGAATTACAAAGGATTGTGATTGTATGAAAGGATTTGAAAAGATCACTCCTGATATTGGAGTATTAATATCATTTGACCCGGTTGCGATTGATGCTGCTTCTCTTGATCTTGTTGAAAAAAGATCTGAAAAGAAATTACCGGATTTGTCCTATAATATTCCATATAAAATCCAGATAGATCATTCAAGAGATATTGGATTTGGAAATCCTGATTACGATTTAATAATTTTAAAATATTAAATTTTTTACCTAAATAAATCGCATTAACATTAATTTAAGAAGAATGAGGTTTTTAATCCATCCTGTAATTTGGAGATTCTTCAGTTATTATAACATCATGAACATGACTCTCTTTTAATGAAGCATTCGTGATCTTTACGAATGTAGCTTTTTTCCTCAGTTCCTCAATGTTCTTACATCCTGTTAGACCCA
>JAUXFB010000167.1 GCA_030620255.1 Candidatus Aminicenantota bacterium
AAACAAAGTTCATTGATTATTCACTTCAAAAAGAACGTTTTTTACTCTTTTCCTGAAAAAACAAAAATACTCTTATCAAAAACTTTTATAAATGATCTGTTTGCTAATGATAATCTAGTTTTTTTTCATGCTCGTGAATTTGAAAGAAAGTATCCAAAAGACTATAATGTAATGAAAAATCTAAAATATTTTCAGTTTCTTCCATTAAAAACGAAACATAACCTAATTGGCCTTATTGCGTTTGGCTTTAATAAAAATAACAAATACCTTACATTAGAAGACTGGGAGTTAATGTTCAGCATTTCTTCCTCTTTATCTCTTTCAGTCGAAAATGCGTTTTTATACTCTGAGCTAGAGACCAAATTAAATGAAATAAACTTATTAAAAGAATTTAATGAAAATATTATTGAAAACTTAAACTTAGGCATAGTTGTGTTATCCAAACTCAATATTATCAGGAGTTGGAATAGCTTTATGGAGATTAAATTTAATATTCCAAGAGAGATTGCAATAAATAAAAAAGCTCTCACTGTTTTAGGTCCCAAACTGTGGAAAAAAATCCATATAAAGAAAAATAGAGTTTCTTCTTTAAATAATGAAGAGATAAAAATCTCCGAAAAGGAGTTTATATTTGATATTTATATTTCCCCTCTTAAAAATAATATTGGTAAAACAATTGGGACAATTATTGTATTTGAAGATGTAACTGAAAAAATATTTATTCAAAATCAATTAACAAGATCAGAGAAAATGGCTTCTCTTGGTTTACTGTCAGCAGGAGTCGCCCATGAAATCAATACGCCATTAACTGGAATTTCATCATTCTGTCAATTTATTATTGATAACCCAAATGATTCAGAAAATATTAAATTAATATCAAAAATTCAGGATCAGGTTCTCAGAGCAAATGAAATTACAAAAACATTATTAAACTTCTCAAGACAAAAGGGTGAACAACCTACTGAAATCAACTTAAATAAATTAATTGATGAAAGCATATCTTTAATAACTCATAAATTAAAGAAAAAACATATAAAATTAAATAGGAAATACAATTTTAAAAATAAAATCTGCGGATTTTCAACAAGACTTCAACAACTATTTATAAATCTGTTTATAAACGCAAGTGATTCAATCCCCAGCTCAAATGGCATAATAACTATAACAGGAAAAGAAGATAAGGAAAATATCTCTATAGATATAATAGATAATGGAATAGGCATTGACCAAAAGAGTATAAAAAAATTATTTGACCCATTTTTTACAACAAAAGCTCCTGGAAAGGGCACTGGTTTAGGGCTCTCAATAACCTACAATATTGTAAAAGAACATTATGGAGATATTGAAGTGAAAAGCAACCCAAATAAAGGAACCACTTTTATTATAACACTTCCGATTAAAAGCCCTTTAAGGAGAATAAAAATATGAGAAAAAAGATAATTCATCTTGTTGATGATGAAAAGATTATTCATGAAATTTTTAAAAGAATATTTAAAACTAATGAATATGAATTAATTATTTCTGAAAATAAAAGTCAAGCTAAAACACATCATACTCCAGATGTAGATGTTACAATTATGGATTTAATGATTCCAGGAAGCTCTGGAATAGAAATTTTCAAAGAACTTAAAAAAAGCGACCCTGAGATTAAGGTTATATTTTTAACTGCATATGGAACAATTGAATCTGCCATTGAAACAATAAAATTGGGTGCAGAGGACTATTTACAAAAACCTTTTAACAATATAGAACTCAAACATAAAATCGATAGAATCATAAAAGGGAAAAACATAAAAAAGGAAAATATACAATTAAAAAAGGTTTTAAATCAAAGATTTTCATTTGATAACATAATTGGGGAAAGTAGAATTCTAATGAAAACTCTTTCATTGGTGGAAAGCGTTGCTAAAACAAATTCTACAATTTTAATAACTGGAGAAAGCGGCACAGGCAAAGAATTGATCGCAAAAGCTATTTATAACAATTCAAACAGAAAAAATGATCCATTCTTCTCATTGAACTCAAGCAATATACCAGACACCCTATTTGAGAGTATACTATTTGGTCATACAAAAGGAGCTTTTACAAGCGCACATACAGATAAAAAAGGTATTTTTGAAGAAGCAGACAAGGGAACAATTTTTTTTGATGAAATTTCAAATTTGAACTCAGAAACTCAATCAAAAATATTAAGAGTTATGCAAGAAAAAGAATTTCAACCTTTAGGTAGTAATAAAACAATAAAAGTGGATGTGAGAATAATAGCAGCCACAAATGTTGACCTTAAAAAGAAAGTAGAAGAAAATAAATTTAGAGAAGATTTATACTATAGACTCAATATTATAAATATAAATCTCCCTCCTTTAAGAGAGAGAAAGGAAGATATTCCTTTACTTGCTGAACACTTTCTGAAAAAATACTCAAAAGAAAATAATAAAAATATAAATAACATAGATAATAAATATATGAAGTATTTGTTGGATTATAACTGGCCTGGCAATATAAGAGAACTTGAAAATACTTTACAAAGAGGAGTTATACTCTCAACATCAAACACATTAACATATGACCTACTTCCAACTGAAATGATTGAATCAGGTTCAAAACATATTTTAAAAGGCTCTTTTAATGAGCAAATTGATGAATTCAAGAAACAATTAGTAATCCAGGCTCTTGAAAAAAACAATTGGATCCAGAAAAGTGCTTGCAAAAGCTTGGGATTAAAGCCAACGACTTTCTCTGAATTAATAAAGAGGTTAAATATTCATAAATGACAAAACTTAAACTTCAAAAATGTTTACAAGCTTCTGGATTTGAAAGTAGAAGAAATATAAGAAAACTTATCTCTGAAGGCTATTTTAAAGTAAATGATGTTTACGTAAAAGACCCGAATTTTATAGTGGATTTAAACAAAGATACAATCTTTTTTAAAAATAAAAAAATAAACATCAAATTAGAAAAAAAATCATACTTTATATTTAATAAACCATATGGAGTCGTCTCAACCCTTCATGATCCCCAAAAAAGGCCCTCTATTAAAGATTATATAGGTAAAATAAAAGAAAGAGTTTACCCTGTAGGAAGGTTGGATTTTCATTCAGAAGGTCTTATCTTTTTAACAAACGACGGAGATCTAACAAACTTTATAATTTCTACTAAAAATAGAATTCCAAAAACTTATTTAATAAAGATAAAGGGAACTTTAAGTAAAGAGAAAAAAAGTAAATTAGAAACAAAGGGATTTTTTCTAGACGGAATTAGAACAAATCCACTTAAAATCAATCTCATCAAAAAAACCAAAAATGATAATTCATGGTTAAAAGTAACAATAATCGAAGGAAAAAAACATATTTTACGAAAGATATTTAAATATTCCGGACACCCTGTTGAAAAACTAAAAAGAATAACAATTGGTAATATACATCTAAAAAAAATACCTCCCGGACACTGGATAGAATTAAAAGAATACGAGATAAATAGTTTTAAAAAAAAATATAATTATGACTGATCTTACTCTATTTTTGTATTATCAGGTATTGAAGCACCCTTTGGAATAACAACAATTCCATCAACAATATAATAAAAACCATTATCCTCTTTTTTTGAATTCCCCTTATAATCTATTACCACATTATCTCCTATACTAACGTTTTTATCAAGAATTGCATTTTTAATTGAACAATGCTTTCCTATTCCAATTTTAACTTTTTCAATTGAATTTTCATCTTCATAACAGTCAGCACCCATCATAATTACTCTTTCAAGTGATGTTCCCTCTCTTATTATAGATCTTATTCCAATTATTGAATTAAATATTTTAGTCCCTTCAAGTATTGATCCATCAGAGATTAAAGCATGATTTATCTCGCAATTTTTAACTTTTGAACCCGGGAGAAAACGAGCGTGAGTAAAAATCGGGTATATCTCATTATAAAAATTAAATTTAGGAACTGGATTTGCAAAATCAAGGTTTGCTTCAAAAAAAGCTCCTATTGTCCCAATATCTTCCCAGTATCCTCTAAAAATGTAAGAATAAACATTATGTGTCTTTATAGAGTCAGGTATAATTTGCTTTCCAAAATCCTCTTTTTCATTATTTTCTAACAATTCAATCAAAACATCTTTATTAAAAATATAAATACCCATTGATGCAATAAAATTCATGTTATTATCTCTATCTATATAATCAGAAGGATTATATAATTTGTTTTACACATTATCATCTTTAGGTTTTTCATAAAAATCAACAATTTTTCTATGTTTGTCTACCTTCAATATACCGAAACTTTTTGCAACCTCTTTATAAATTGGCTTTGATGCAATTGTAATATCAGCATTTTTTATTTTATGATAATCTAGAAATTCTCGAAGATTAATCCTGAAAAGCTGATCCCCCGAAAGTATAACAACATAGTCAACATCCTGATTTTTTATATAGTTGAGGTTTTGTCTGACAGCATCAGCAGTACCTTGATACCAATTGTTATTTTTAATTGTCTGTTGAGCAGCAAGAATTTGGACAAACCCCTTTGAAAAACCATCAAATCTATATGTAGTTGCTATATGTCTATGAAGCGATACTGTATTGAACTGAGTTAAAATAAAGATCTTTTTTAAACCCCAATGAATACAATTTGAAATCGGTATATCAATCAGTCTGAACTTACCTCCAATAGGAACAGCTGGCTTTGCTCTATATTTTGTTAGAGGAAACAATCTTGTTCCCCT
>JAUXFB010000087.1 GCA_030620255.1 Candidatus Aminicenantota bacterium
CATTTCAATTGATTGCTTGAAATAAAACTGAGCTTTTTCAAGCTCCTGTTTATTCAAATATATTCCACCAATAGCTCCCAGAGCTTTTGCTGCTGTTGATATGTCTTTCTTTTCCTTTGCCTTTTTAATAACCTCTTCATAAATCTCAATTGCCTTATGCAGGTCCCCTTTTTCTCTATAACAATCACCTATCTTATAGCTAATTTGATAAACATCCGGTGCTTTTTCTATGACCTTTTGAAATGCAGTGATTGCTTCATCATACTTTTTTTCTTTATATAATTCATTTCCCTTTTTAAGGAATTCCACAAGATCTTCACTTACAACAGCTTTGTCCATTGCTTTTAATTTCAGAATAACAGGTGGATTTTTTGACAATTGCCTTACAAAAACAAGAGTATTTGTCGGTACATACCCATCTGCTGAAGCTGTGACTCTGAATTTTCCAGTTCCAAGTGCAATAACTGACCATACACCTTTTTTGTCTGTTGTTGTTTCAAATTTCGTTATCTCATCCTCAAACAGCAATACTACTTTTGCATTTTTAATCGGGTTTTCAGCTTCATCAAGCACCTTACCTTTAAGTCTTCCTTTGCCTCTGCTCTTCTGAGCATATAATGGATTTAGCAATAAAACTGAAAATAAAACTATTGCAATAAAGATCTGAAATTTCCTGTATTTCATATTTACCTCCATAATATAATTTTTTTTATTTAATTTTCATTTTCAAAGTTTTTTCAGCTTTTTTCTTATCATATGAATTTTCTAATTTCAATTTTAATGTATAATTTCCTGGGGCTAAATTTATATCTAATAACTCTTTTATTAAATAATATTTCTCAAGCTTCTCTAAATCTTCTTTTGTAATAGAAATTAAATAAGATTTTTCAAAATTCCACACTCTTTTGTTTTTAGTTTTAAAAATTTCTATAAAAAGGTTAATAGAGGTTTGAAACTTCTTTCCCTCATCCTTTACCTTAAAAGATATCACTTCATACGGGATTGAAACCTGAAACTTAGTTTTCCCATTCTTTAATTTATCCATCTTAAATTTAAAATCAAAAATGAGTTTTTCTTTTATAGCATCCCGGTTTAATACCATTCCTGCTTTTGTTAATTCAATCATGTGATAATTACTTAAAGGTACGAGATCATAACTGCCTGATCTATGCTTATCAACAAACAGAACCGGGAAATACCCATAATACCATATCTCTACTGGAGGTTCATAAAATGAATATCCCATAGGATATACCTGTCTGTTATCAGGTGCACCTAACATGATATAAACACGCCCCCTATCACTCAGCCATCCATTTCGCCCTCCGCTTGTAAATAGTCTGTTCGATTCTTCAATACGTGATAAATATGTCTCTTTATATATATTTCTTTCAGTTTCAGGCTCAGGGTCTCTCTTTTTCCAAAAATCTATTTTAAATTGCTCTCTTTCTATATCTGAAATATTCAAAAAGATCTTTTTCTCCTGTTTTGTGATAATATACCTGGCAACAGATAAAAACTCTTTATCTTTGTGGGGTAAATTTTTTCTCAGTTTATATTGCTGAGAACATGCTATCTGGAAAAAAATAATACCAATAGATATAATTAAAATATTCCTATTTTTTCTTTTCCTTTTTTTCATAATTGCCTTCCTTTAATTTTAATACTAAATTCTTAATTTTCTCCTGGTTTGGATCCTCCTGTAAAGACATGTCCAAAAATTTAATAGCTTCCTTTTTATTTCCAACATTTAAATAACAGTGTGACAATGCATTCAAAACATTTATGTTCATACCAAGATGAGTAAGGTATTCTCCATAAAAATTGATTGCTTCCTGATATTTCTTCAATCCATGCAATGCTCGGGCTTTAATTAACAAAAACTTGTTCCTTTCAGTACCTGCCAGGAATGGTTTAGCAATCTGCTCAATTTTGCTATATTCTCTTAATCTCAAAAGAACACGGCAAAAATCAATAGCATATCTTAATGATAAGGGATTATAAGAAAAGGATTTTTCAAAAAGGTTTTTAGCTTGTTTAAAATCTTTCTTATTGAAATATTGATTACCTAAAATATTAAACTTCTCAGATTTATAAGTCTTACTCATAGGAAGAAAAAGAATCCAGGGCCTTTTTAACTTTAAAGGTGCAATATAAAATTCAGAGTTTTCTTCCAACACTTTATTCTTATTCTCATTATATACAGAAACCTTAACAGAATAATAATCACATAAAAAGTTCTTTAAGGGGACCTTTTCTAAAAAATTCATATTTTTATAGCCTCTTATATTTTTCTCCATAGAAAAAACGACTTTTTTATCTTTATCCTTAATGATTTTATATTTAATTATACCCTTTTTCTCAAATTCAGAAGATAGACCTTTAATTTGAAACCATATAAAAAGTGTATCAATAGAATTAAAATCATTTCTTGGAGAGGGTACAAGCTGAATATCGTCAAGCACAAAAGGCTTTAATCTTCCCTTATATTTTATGTTATCAATTGCACGATTTGCAAGTATTATTGAGCTCATCTGAGGTCCATTAATATCAGATACAATCAAATCACCCTCAGTTGAAGTAAACTCTTTACTGACTGTATTCATAAGCAGGATATTATATTTGTAATTACCCTTTATCAAAGGAAACATATCCTGAAAACTGAACAGCTTATTTTGAATATTTTCAAGTTTTGAAACCTCTAATTTTATTGGAATCTTTTTAGTAAATTGATAAATTGTTCTATTATTCATATCAGTAACCCTACCATTTATCTCAAGGTTTGTATATAAATAGCCTTCATAACGCTCTAAAGAAAGTTTTTTTGGCTCAATTAAATAGTGAACAAAATTTGTACCTGATTTATCTTTAAATACTTTTATCATTGAATGATTATCAATGTAATTGATCATTTGCTCAACCTTTACAATACCTCTATATTTTAGTATCTTATCAGCATAGGAATCATTTACCTTCTTTGTTGGTGCATGTGGAATTTTAGATGCAATAAGCAATTCTGAGGAAATAGATGGCGAAACAGCATATCTACTCTCACTTGGAATCAAAGTTAATGAGGTCCTGGCTACAATAGGTTCAATTTCATACAACTCATTATAAGCTCTGGTATAATCCAATACATCTCCCATATAATTTGTAAGAAGCCCTGCAGGTCCATATTTAACAGGACTATACAACACATATTCACCTATTCCATCTTTTTTAAAAAACACAACATTAAATGAATTTGGCAATCCATATTCCACTTTTCCCGAATAAAACCATATAATAGTAGGATACATTCCTGTTTTGTTTACAAATCTATCTATTTGATTTGCTTGGCCAAGAATTATATGTATACGCCCCATATCTGATCTCCAACCAGGACCCGGTGCTTCATGCCCATACCATCTGTTTGCATATTCTATTCTTTTATAATGTTCTATTTTAAACTCATTTTCTTCAGTATTCGGGTTTGGGTCTCTTTGTTTCCAGAAAGCCTTCATAAAAACATCACGCTCTCTATCTGTTTTTAATAAGAGAAATACCCTCTTTTCCATAGGAGTTATTATATATACAACCTCTTTTTCAAACCAATCTCTATATCTCTTAGGTAAATCCTTTAATTTGTTTTTAGCATAAGCAAGATTTAAAGGAATAATTAAAATAATTATTATCAGACAAATAATAGCTCTTTTCATATATAAAACTCCTGAAAAAATATCTTATCATAAAAAATGGATAATTAAAAGTATAATTTGGCTTATAGATTAATTTTCAGGATTGGAATGCAAAAAAAAAGCCCCCCGGAAAACCGGGGGGCTCTTTTTATATTTTTCATTTATTCTATTTCAGATTAGAATACGAACTTTAAACCAAGTCTTGCTGAAATTGGAGGGAAGTATTCACACTCTTTCATGAATTTCGGATCTGGTCTTAGACCATAGTCACTGAGCTGCCATGAATTTGCAAGAAGATCAGCATCTGATACTGGTACATTCTGCTCAGAAGGCATATTCATAATTCTACGTGCTGTTTTAACATCAAATACATTATCAACATTCAAACTTACAACCAATTTGTTTGATCCAATCTTTAATGCATATTCAATATAAAGATCTGCCCACATTAAGAATGAAGTTCTTCCAAGATCTCCCCTGTTAAATGGGAAATATCCATCAGCCCACACCTGGTATTCTGTAGAAACCGGAGTTCCGGTCATTGCACTTGCTGTAGCACCAATAGTTAATCCAAATGGGAATACATATGAACCATAAGCCTTGAACTGATGTGTCCTGTCTGTTGCCAATGGACCATCAATTTTATTCAATTCTTTGTCAAAAGCTAAGAACCAGATATCAAAATAACGTTCAACATTTGGAGAGTTTCTACCCAATTCATCAGAACTTGCAAGTCCCGAATAATTACCTGTTAACCTGCTCCATGTATATGAAGCTCCGCCCCACCAGTTATTGCTGAACTTTTTCTCTATTCCTAAATTAACTGCCCAGTATTCTCTATCTGCTTTTGGAGTATCTGGGAAATCATTGGAAAATTTACCGCCATTCTTTTCAGTTAATGACCAGCCATATCCTGGATTACATGTATAATACATCTCACCTGCAGGAGTCACAACACCAACATCTTCGATTGCATATCTTAAATGTTTATTAACAATACGAAGTGTTACTGCTACATTTTCCATGATCTTTTTCTCAGCACCAACAACTATTTCCTGCTGACTCATTGGTTTTAAATCAGTATCTGTTGAATCAAAGGATGGAATACGCCAATCAATAGTGGTTAAATGTGTTCCCGGGTAATATCCATTTATGCCAATCTCATCCCATTTGTATGTATCAAGAGTAAAATATGAACTCTTCCACTTAAATCCACCATATGAACCTTCTGCCATTTCAAGTTTCATAACATCAAAGAAAAGTCCATAACTACCATAAACCTTTAAACTTGAATCCCCGTACACATCATAAACAAATCCGATTCTTGGAGCAATCTTATCTCCAAAACCGAATTCAACAGGTGGATATGCATATTCTGGAAGATCACTGAATGAAGGAATATCCTCTTTTTCAGCTCTTACACCAAGATTAATAGTAAATTTATAACCAATTGTCCAGCTGTCCTGTAAATATAATGCCCAGCGTGTTGAATTTGGATTTGCACAAGTACCAAATACAGGATTATCATGTGCTGGATCCTGACCTCTTACTCCATATATTCCATATGTACCTGGAGCATAATTTACACCAGCCCATGAAAGTGTTGAACCCCAGCCAAACAGGATATAAGGATTTGTATATGAATTATCAACATCTGTTTCAATCCTTACCCACTGAACTCCTGCCTTGATTGAATGTTCTCCTCCTGCTGTTAAATAGTAGTTAAAATCAAGATTAGCACTTGCTCTCTCACGAATCCTCTTCTTTGTTTCATAACCCGCATCATAACTATAATTAACATAACCATAAGGTCTCTGATACGCATCTGGAATTTCTAAAGCAGTTCCATCAAAATGGTGTGTAGATGTATAGTAATAAGCAGGTGCTTCATTTAAAAATCTCCATCTTGGCACTGATTGTGTTACAAGCTGATTTTTCACATCTGTGTGGAAGAATCCACCTCTTAAACTGATAAGTAAATTCTTACCAACTACATAATCCATTGAACCAGTTGCTGTCCAGTTTGGATAATCAAATCCATAATCTGCATATACATCTGAAGAATCTCCTGCACCTGATCTGCCCGGGACTGATCCTCTATACTTATGCCAGTTGTTTATATAACCTAATGAAATACGAACATCCTTAAATGGCTGTGCTGTCATCTTAGCACTATAATTTAGATAAGTATATTTCTGTGTATAATCACCTTCTGGAATATCACCACTTAACCATTCAACATGTCTTACCCGTTTTGTAAATACTGGTAAGAAAGCTCCGAAAAACCATATCTTGTCCTTTAGAATATATCCACCTACATTAAACCCAACTTCCATCCTGTCATACTTATCCTTTCCATACTCATCCTGATAATTAATATATTCAGCTATGCTGTAGTCCAATGGATTATTACGGAGAACGTCTCTCTCTTTTCCATTAAGTTTACTACCACTGTAATAACCAATTAGTTCACCATGAAATTCATTTCCACCTGAACGTGTTATAACATTGATAACTCCTCCCATTGCTCCGCCGAATTCTGCTGCATATCCACTTGACTTTACCTGTACCTCATCTACAAACTCATATGCTGCACTCTGTGCCGATGTACCACCATAAAGTTCAGTTGTATCCATTCCATCAATATAGAACTGATTCTCTGCTCCTGATGCCCCATCAATTGATATACC
>JAUXFB010000114.1 GCA_030620255.1 Candidatus Aminicenantota bacterium
GATTTACCTTCATAACCTACACGCCCGTAAAAACCTTTACCTTTATTGTCTTCTCCCTTATTAGAACCATAGTTTCCATACATCAAGGTGTAAACTAAGCCTCCCTTAGTTTTTGAATCAATAGCCAACCCAAAATCTCTTGATGATGCAAATTTGAATAGATCAGCTGGAGTCTTTTCCAGATAACGGTGTGCCCAGAACTTTTCAACTTTATTAAAGCTTGGCGGATCAATAATGCCGCAAATTAAATTAGCAGCTTTTCCTAGCTTGTACTTAAGATGAGCATTTTTAACATAGAGATACATTTTATCCTCATTAAAAGGCGCGCTGTTCATCTCAAACCTGACTCTAGCAGAGAATTTGTCAGACAATTTGGTATTGTAACCAAAGTAAATACGCCTTAACCAGAGACCATGCTCTCCCTCTATTCCATCTTCTCCCTCATGATGGCTGAGAACTGAATAATATTCTGGAATCATGTAACCTTTGATATCATCAGCAAATCCAAGGTTAGAAAAAGATGAAATTACAAATACAACAATGAAAATAAAAACAATTTTTTTTATCATTTATCCTCCTTAAAATATTTAAATAGAATTTTAATCATTGTTGGTTAATAAAAAATTAAAATGAAGTTAATTTTTGGTTAATAAAAAAAAAGAAAAATGAATAAAAAGTTAAGAAAGAGGCAGTTCAACCACAAAGATAGTACCTTTGTTCAGCTCACTCTCAACATTTATGTCCCCATTGTGCAGCAGCACAATGTGTTTGACAATGGATAGACCAAGGCCAGTACCACCATAAGCTTTAGATCTAGATAAATCTATTACATAAAAACGTTCAAAAATACGATCTTGATATTCATTTGCAATACCTATACCAGTATCTTCAATTTCGAATCGAAACCTATGTTCATCAGCATTCAGTCGAATTGTAATGCCTCCTTTTTCTGTGTATTTAATGGCATTGTCAATCAAATTAACCAACATATCTTCCAGTTTGAAAGCATCACATTTAACCTCTGGTAAATTCTCTTCTGCTTCTAATTTGAAATATAAATTCTTTTCCTTTAATCTAGGCTTAAAAAGTTTAATGGTTTTTTCCACCAGATCTTTGATATTATTGTGTTTCAAATCCAATTTAAAAGTTTTTTCCTCCAGCCCGGAAAGCAATAATAAGTCTTTAACAATGTTAATCAATCGATCAGTGTTCCTGCGTATAATTTCCAGATATCTCTTATTTTCTCCCTTAATATTATCTTCAAGAACCTCTACAAATCCCTTTATAGATGTTAAAGGTGTTTTCAGTTCATGAGATACATTTATTACAAAATCCCTCTTTATAACTTCCAATTTTTTTCGTTCTGAAATATCATGAAGAGTGACTACAACAGTATCCTGTGATGAGAGTACAGTGAAATTTGAAATAAAAATTCGATTGCCCAACTCAATCTCCCCGGAAATATTCTTTTTAGTCTTTATAATCTCCTGGATTAAATTATAAAAAGCTGTACTACGAAAAACCTCCCAATATTTCTTTCCTATTGGGTTTTCATCTTCAACTATCATATTGAAACTATCATTGGTTAATACAATTTTCCCGTCATAATCCATTACAACCAGACACTCCTTAATCGAAGATATAATTGTTTTCAGTTCCTCCTTGTTTTTCAAGAGATTATCAAAAAGAATTTTTTGTTTGTGAACCATTTCATTAAAACTTAGAGCTAATTCACCCAGTTCTCCTTTATCTTTAGTAAAGATAGAAACATTATAATCTCCCTCTGCTACCTGTTTTGCAGCAACAGCCAACTGCTTGACTGGCATGGAGATTCCCCTAGAAATTAAAAATGTAATGACCAGAGATATGAGAATCAAAATAATAGCAATACAAATGATCTGTTTTTTTATACTTTTTGACAATAAACGAATATGTTCAACAAACAGACTCAACCTTATTACACCAATGATAGTATCATTTTCTATAATGGGAACAGCCATATACAACATATTGGACATAAGTGTAGTACTAAACCGCAAATTTTCTGTAGGAAAACCTCTCATAGCTTTTATGATCTCTGGTCTATCTCCATGGTTTTCCATCTGTTCTGAATTAGAAATAGAATCTGCAAGAACAATACCATCCGGCTTAATAACAGTAATCCTTATATTAATGCTTTTTCCAAGGTTTTTCACAAAACCATCCAGGTTTGAAGGTTCTTCCTCAATTACATTTTGAACACTTGATCTCATTGCCATTGCAATGCGAAAAAGAGCATCAGACATACGCTCAACATGCCATTTCTCAATTGTTCTAAGAGAGAATAGAACAAAAAAAAGTGTGACTGATATTACTATAAATAGATATCCCCAAAAGGTTTTAAAAAAAATGGTTCGTTTCATGTTTCTATATTCAGGGCTCCAGTTTATATCCCACACCCCTTACATTTTTAACCCATTTACTCACATCTCCAAGTTTATCTCGCAAATTTTTAATATGTACATCAATAGTTCTATCAATTACAAATTTATCATCTCCCCATAAACGAGTTAACAATTTTTCTCTTGAAAAAACCCACCCTGGTTTCTCAGCTAATACATTTAGTATAATAAATTCTGTTTTTGTTAGATTTGTTTTCCTGTTCCTCACATATACTTCATATCTGTTCAAATCAATAATCAATATATCTCCAATTCTAATTTCCTTTGGTTTTACTGTCTCATAAGGCTTCTTTCTTCTTAAAACTGCCCTTATTCTAGCAACCAGCTCCTTAGGGGAAAATGGTTTTACTATATAATCATCTGCCCCAAATTCCAATCCAAGCACAATATCCGTTTCATCACCTTTAGCTGTTAAAATCAAGACTGGTATATCTTTCCAACTTGGATTCTTTTTCAACATTTTGCACACTTCCAGACCATCAAAATCCGGTAGCATTAAATCCAATAATATTAAATCCGGGTTCCTTTGCTTTAGAAAATCAAAAAAAGGCTGAGCTTTAAGAAATGTTTCTACCTGAAAATGGGACTTTTTAAGGTTAATAGAAATTAGTTCAAGTATATCTGGCTCATCATCCACAACTGCAATTAAAGGCTTTTTAGAGTTTAATAACAGATTATTCTTTTTATCTTTCATTATATATTACCTACCAAAATAATTATTTAAAGTCAATTCTACACCAATACTGAACATTTTTAGTGCAAATTCATTTGTTTTGATCTGTACTCTTTCCATGTCGAACGATTTCCCCTTTAGTTAAATAGATAAGATCTTCAGCAATGTTTGTTGCCAGGTCTGCAACTCTTTCAAGGCGTCTGGAAATATGTATGTTCTGAATTAAAAATTCAGCATTTTCATGATCTCTTTTTATCTCCAGCAATACTGCCTTACATATTTGCTTATCAATTTTATCTACCTTATCATCTGCTTTTAGAACCTCTAATGCTTTATCTGAATCCAGATGAACTAAGGAATCCAGGCTATTCTGTAACATGTTCTGAACATTTTCGAACATAAAATTAAAATTGAAATATTTTATTGGCCTGGGATTATCAATTAGTATGAGTGCATACTCTGCAATATCCACTGCAAGGTCTCCAATACGCTCTAAGTCATTGTTAATCTTAAGTGCTGCAATTATATACCTTAGATCTATTGCTACAGGTTGATGTAGAGCCAATATTTTCAGACATTCTTCTTCAATATCAATCTCTGTCTGATCAATTTCCTCATCCATTTCTATAACTGTTTTAGCCATCTCTTCATCTCTTTTTTCCAGAGATTTTACAGCCATTTCTATGCTCTCTTCAACCCTTGAACTTAATATAATCAACCGCCTCATAAGGTTTTGTATCTCTCTTTGTAAATGTTTTCCCATTTATTTTTACTCCTTTTAAATCATCCAAATCTCCCAGTGATATATTCTTCTGTTTTTTTCTCCCTTGGAGTGGTGAACAATTCAGATGTAGGTGCAAATTCAATCAAAATACCCTCATAAAAAAATGCTGTATAATCTGAAACCCTTGCTGCCTGCTGCATATTGTGTGTCACAATAATGATAGTATAATTACCCCTCAATTCTTTGATCAAATCTTCAATCAAGCCAGTTGCTCTGGGATCCAGAGCAGATGTAGGTTCATCCATCAAAAGAATTTCAGGATCAACTGCAAGAGCCCTTGCAATACATAATCGCTGTTGCTGTCCCCCTGAAAGAGACAATGCATTATCATTTAACCTATCTTTTACCTCATCCCAAAGAGCTGCTCTTTTTAAACTCCTATTAACAATTTCATACAATTTACTTTTTTTATTAGATGTATGGAGTTTTGGACCATAAGCAATATTATCAAAAATAGATTTAGGAAAAGGATTGGGTTTTTGAAATACCATACCAACTCGCTTCCTCAATAAAACAGGATCAGCATACTGTCCATAGATTTCTTCATCATCAAAAAATATTTTTCCCTTTATATAACAGCCCATGATCAGATCATTCATACGATTTATTGCCCTCAAAAAAGTGCTTTTCCCACACCCACTTGGCCCAATAATGGCTGTTACTTTTTTCTCAGGAATCTTGATATGGACCTGCTTAATCGCTTCATTTGACCCATAAAAAATAGAAAAATCTTCAGAATAGATATGAGGTTTTTCCCAATTCATAAAATTGCTGGTTTTTTTCAATTGATTATCAGAAAGTTGTATCTTCTTTTGATTCATTTTAGCCTTTTTACTCCCTCAACTTTTTTGAAATCCTTGCTCTCATAATAATAGCACCTAAGTTTAGCACAAGAACAAGCATTACTAAAGTAAATACCATACCAAACTGAACATGACGAATCTGTTCCACTGCTTTATGTTCAGTAACAAGATTGTATATATTCCATGGCAAAGCAGGTGTAGGCTGAGTTAAAGTCTGGAACAATTTCAGGGGCTTGCCCATACTTACAGCAGCAGTAAATATAATTGGTGCAGTTTCTCCAGCTGCCCTTCCCATACTTATAACAATTCCTGTTAATATTCCAGGCAAAGCAGCTGGCAAGATCACTGTTAATACAGTATGAATCTTACTGGCCCCCAGACTAAATGCAGCCTCTTTATATACCTTAGGTACAGCAATAATAGCTTCCTCAGATGCACGGATTATAGTAGGCAAAACAAGAAGAGCTAACGTCAGAGAACCTGCTAACACACTCTTACTATCTGACACTTTTACAGTATTTATAAAAAAGGCCAAACCAAAAAGCCCGAAAACAATACTTGGAACACCCGCCAAAGTGCTGATAAAAGTTCTCAGCAAACTTACAATTTTACCCTCTTTAGCAAATTCCGTAAGATATATAGCAGAAATCACTCCAATTGGAATTGCAAATAACATGGTGCCAAAAACAAGATATAATGTTCCCAACACCTCTGCCCAGATACCCCCAAAAAAGTGCGCATCAAAGGATCTATCTGTTAGGAAGCGCCAATAAAAGGTCACCTTAGGTAGCATCATCTGTTTCAGATTCTGTTCAATATAGGGGAATAATCTTTCCAGAGAAGTACCCTTAAATTCTAACTTCCTGGGTACTAACACCTTTTTCCCCA
>JAUXFB010000212.1 GCA_030620255.1 Candidatus Aminicenantota bacterium
ATGGATCAAATAATAATAGAATTACTGATTTTTTATAAGATATCAGAGGATTAATCCCTTTATTTTTAGTGTTTTTTTGAATTATTATTTTTAGGAGGGTATACTTAGGAAGAGAATAGTAATTTAATGAGGAGGGTGATCTTAGATATGAAAAATTTAGAACTTCTTTCACAGATAGCTTTAACATTTATTAAATCCAATGATTTTGATTTTAAAATAAAAAATTCCCTGGATAAAATTGGGAATTATTTTCAAGTTTCAAGGATATATATTTTTTTAGACAACGAAGAGGGAACAACTACCAGTAATATATATGAATGGTGTAATGACGGGATTGTTCCTCAAATTGATGAACTGCAAAATATTCCCCATGAGATGGCTCCCTCATGGAAAAACTTTTTTTTAGAAGAAGGGAGTGTCTATTATGAAGATGTAGAAGATCTGCCTTCAGATATTGCTGATATATTAAAACCGCAGGGGATTTTGTCTATAGTTGTTACTCCCCTTTATATTGAGGGAAAAAAATATGGATTTATAGGATTTGATGAATGTGAAGAGAAAAAAAAGTGGTCTGAAACAGACAAAAGACTCCTGGAAACAATTTTAAGTATAATTGCAACGGCATATAAACGTCAATTTATGCAGAGAAAGATCAATGCAGCAAACAATAATTTTGAATCGCTGTTTAATACGATAGAGGATCTGATGGTAATAGGTGATAAGCAGGGGAAAATTCTATATGCAAATAATGCAGTAATAGATAAACTTGGTTATTCTTCCAAAGAGCTGCATAAAATGAGCATGATAGAATTACATCCATTGGAGAAGAGAGAGGAAGCCTCCGGTATTTTTAAATCAATATTTTCTGGTGAACAGGATTATTGTCCACTGGAATTTCAAAGTAAAAACAAGGAATATATTCCCATGGAAACAAGAACATGGTTTGGAATGTGGGATGATCAGGAGTGTTTATTCTGCCTCTCAAAGGATCTCAGAAAGGAGCAGGAAGCGCTGCAGAAATTTATAAAATTATTTGAAAGCAATCCTGTTTTAATGGCCATCAGTGACTTAAACAATGGAAAGATTATAAAGGTTAATAGAGCGGTAACAGATAAACTAGGATATTCCAAAGATGAAATTATCGGAGAGATGGGTATGGAATTAAAAATAATTGTGGATCCTGAAAAACGACAACAGATTGCAGAAAAGATAAGTATTTTAAAGAGAATAAAGGACTTTGAACTTCAAGTCAGGTGTAAAAATGGGGAGATATTACATGGGTTACTTTCGGGAGAGGTAATTGAAATCCAGGGGAAAAGATTATTTTTACTGATCATAGTTGATATCAGTGAACATGTGTTGTTGATAAAAAAAATAGAGGAACAAAAAAATAAATTACAAAATATTATTGAGGGGACGAGGCTGGGTACATGGGAGTGGGAAATTCAAACTAGCAAAATGGTCATTAACGAACGATTCACAGAGATTTTGGGGTATACGGTGGAGGAATTAATGCCTGTAAATATAGAAACATGGATAAAATATACCCATCTGGATGATCTTAAAAAATCGTACGACTCATTAAAAAGACATTTTAGTAAAGAATCGGAATATTATACTGCTGAATTTAGGATGAAACATAAGAATGGAGACTGGATATGGATCCTTTCCAAGGGAAAGGTTATTGAATGGGATATAGAGGAGAAACCTGTTAAAATGTTTGGGACACACTCCGACATCACAGAAAAAAAACAATTGGAAGAAAAAATCAAAGAGGTCTCTATACGGGATTCTCTCACTAATATTTATAATAGAAGACATATTTTCGAGCGATTAGAATTTCTATTCCTGGAGTTTCTCAGGAATAAAACATATTTTACAGTTTCTATTATTGATATAGATTATTTTAAGAGTATAAATGACAGGTATGGTCATCAGGTGGGTGATTTTATCCTCAAAGAATTTACCCAGATTATAAAAAAAAATATCAGACAATATGATTTGTTTGGTCGTTATGGCGGGGAGGAGTTTATTCTTGTTTTCTGTGATATCAATAAGGAGGAGGCTAAATTAATGATTGAACGAATTTTAGATATTATAAGGAATTATGAATTTAGATATCATGAAAATAAAATAAAATTTACCTTTAGCTGCGGGATTTCAGAATGTACAGAAATTGATAAAGATAAAATATCGGTTGAAAAGATAATTGAAAAAGCAGATAAGAGACTCTACAGGGCAAAAGATATGGGAAGAAATAAAGTTGTGATTTCTGACTAATACCTTAGTATTACTCCAGCAATAAAAAAAATCCCCACGGAGTAAAATTTAATAAATAATTATTTTTACTTTTTTAAGGGGGATAATATAAAAATAATTATCATGAATAAAAACAAACAGAGTATTTATGTTTTTGTTGTGCTTAGAATGCAAACACAATATATTAAAATAGAATTAAATGTTTTTAAAAAGTTGCCAAGATATTCGAAACCTACTATAATGTTTGTTAAGGATGTAATGAAATTAAATATATCCAGTTATTTATGTATAATTAATAGGGGGGAATCAAATTGAATCAAGAGAACAAAATTAAAGAATGGTCGAATCCAACACCTGCAGGTTTAGTGGCTTTGGCAATTGCATGTTTCTGTTTCTTTGCCATTTTAAGTGGTAAGGTAACGCATGATGCCATGCCATTGCTTGGAACTTGGCTTTTAGGCGGGTTTGTAGTTCAGTTCGTAGTAGCACTTTTGGATTTAAAAGGAGGCAATAATACTGGAGGAAATACATTTTTATTTTTTAGTGCATTTTTTATGCTTGTTGGCGGTATGGGAATGATAATGAAATTCAACATGATTAATAAAGGTATAGTATTTGACGCACGTATCGATGGATGGGCATGGATGGTATTGACATTGTCTTTAATTCTTTGGACACCGGCATTTTTTAAAAGCACTCGACTGCTTACGGTAGTTATATTGGCATTAGATGTATCTTTGCCATTCATTACACTAATGGACTTAGGAATTTTACCAAAGACTTATGCAGTTATACCAGCATGGGGATTGTTGTCTGCAGGAATAGTTGCAATTTATCTTGCTTCAGCGATCGTAGTAAACACTGCTTATGGTAAAACAGTTTATCCACTTCCAGGACCTTTTGAGTTTAAGAAGAGAAGTTTAAAAATAGTTACTGAGTAATAAATTTTATGAGGGGCTGTCTTAGAATAGATAAAAATATCTATTTTAAGATCGGCCTCTTTTTCATACCAAAAAAATTGATTGGATTCTTATAAGGTTTCCATTATACTTTCTGCCCATTTTTTTGCCCTCTCAATATTTTCATCGGTGTTCTTTTTTAGTGGATCTTGAAAATCGACTTCTCCTAAAATCTGATTATCTTTTAACGCTTCTTTCATATGATCAAATATTTTTCCCTTTCCGCCGCCATGGCAGCAGAATAATGCTATTTTTTTATCCAATAATAAATGTGCCGAGAAAAAAGTATTTAATGCTGGTGCATATGTCCAAGCCCACACAGGTGTACCGATGAATAAAACATCATAAGTATTGATATCTTTATCAATAGGGAGTAATTCTGGCTGCTCCTTCATCATTACCGCTTTCCCGCCCCATACGTATTTCATAACCCCTTTTGACTTCAAGTCTTCTTTAGGTTTTAATTCCAAAATGTCTGCACCTATTGTTTCGGCGATATTTTCTGCTATCATTTTTGTGTCACCTTCAAAAGAATAAAAAATCACAATTTTTTTCATAGGTCTTCCTCCTCATACCGTAGTTTATTACACTGTCATTATATATTTTTGATTTCCA
>JAUXFB010000238.1 GCA_030620255.1 Candidatus Aminicenantota bacterium
AAAAAAAGAAGGATTAAAGCCAACTGTCTCAATGAAAAAAGACATAGAAAAACTAACTGGCAAAAACACAGTTGATATTTTATACTAAAAGAAGATTATAAATAAATTTTCAATCTATTCTGCACTTATTAAATCAGAAATTGGTTTTAAAGGCCCTATATTGGTAAATATGATTTTTAAAGCAGAAGTAATGGGTACTGCCAATATCATTCCAATGATTCCCCATATCCAACCCCAGAAAATTAAAGAGACCAAAATAACTATAGGTGATAAATTTAATCTCTCGCACATTATTTTTGGTTCAAAAAGATTTCCTATTATCATTTGAGTTAAAGTCAGAGCTCCTGCAATAATAAGAATTCTTATTGAAAAACCATATTTTATTAATCCTATAATTATAGGAAATGATGTTGCTACAACTGAGCCAAAATTTGGGATAAAATTTAGAATAAAAATTAATAAACCAGAAAAAATCACAAAATCTATGCCCCCAACCCAAACAATTAATCCACCAATAATTCCAGTCAACAGGCTTATAAATGTTTTCATCAAAAGATAATGCTGTACTTGATTTTCTATTGAATTTACAATGAAAATCATTTTATCTGCCTTATTGCCATTAAATGCTCTATATACTCTCCCTGTCAGTATAGTTCTTCCAGATAGCATAAAAATTAAGAATATAATAACTAATATTAAATTTCCAACAAATGTAGCAAAAGAGCCAAAAGCTGTAGATACAAATGAAGTTATTGTATTTACTGATTTTGTCCAATCAAAATTATTTATATAATCGTTTACATCACTTATAGGGATTTTTAACTGTGTTGAAAGGCTCTTTAACAATTCTGTAATACGATCACTATACATGGGGAATTTATTTATAAAAGATGACACTCCAGTAAAAATCAATACTCCCAAAAAATAAAAAATTATAAATATAAACATCAATAAAAAAGCTAGAATAAGAACTTTAGGGAGTTTCAAAGTCAGTAATTTCTTTACAACCCCATTAAATAAAAAATACAATAAAAGAGACATACTTAATGGAATAAAAACAGTTTTTAGCTCCTTTAAAATTATAACGAAAATCACAGAAGCTATAAAGCCTAAAAAAATTTTTATGTGAAATAGATCTCTGTTTTCGTTAATCATAGCTTCTTATTTCACGACTTTCTTTGATAGATTTGATTTTTTTAAATAAAATAAGATCAACATTGATTTTATATTCAAAATTATATTTTATTCTACTTTTTCTACTATCAATGGTCAGTTCTACAACACCTTGTTCTTTGTCAAATATAACACTTTTATGTTTCAATAAGATTTCTACGATTGCTTGTTCACCCATTTCTGGTGTAAAACCGAGACCTCTTAAAAATCCAATCTTATCAAACACTTCATTTTTAATTTGAGATTGCATATATTTTGCACCTATAAATTTTACTCCAACAAACCCTCCATATGCTAGTAATAATAAAAAGATAAATCCTGCAAATGTAATTTTCCCATTTTGCTTCATATTTTTAAATCTCCTTATATTTGCCAATTAAGCATAGTTCAGTCATCTTAAAATTCTTTTTGAAAAACTTTATAATTCTTGAATTCATCTGATACCTTGATGAAAATAATTGTTTGTGAATTTTGTTTTATTATATCAAATTCATATTCCTCAGATTTTGAATCATTTATCATATCTTTCGGAAAAACAGGGAACCATACATTCCCATCAAAAGAATAACACACCTCAGAAATAGTAGAAATTGTATCAATAACTTTAAAACTTATTCTGTTATTTTTTATTATAAAATCACTTAAGAGTGGAGCAGTTGAATCAATGGTAAATGGCTGTGATATCTTTGTATATGACTGTGAATGTGGATTAGCAAAACTATCATCAGCAACAACCTTTATCAAATATTTTCCATCTTCAAAAAGTTCAGTCCAGAGGGTTAATTCTTTTTTAGTTATATCTTTTTTGAAAATAATCCAATTTTTATTTATAACCTTTTTAATAAAAACATTGTACTTTAATAAATCATCGTTAGGGTCATTTGCTTCCCATTTAATATTTAAATACTTTTCATTTTTTAATCTTTTATTGTCTTTTTTATCTTTAATTTTTATATAATCAGGTTTACTGATTTCTATCTTTTCTATAAGAGGTTTTAAATTTGCCTGGACATAAAACAATCTAAAATTCTCTAAACAGGGATTTTTAGTCATATTTGATGAGTTTAGTAAAATTTTTATTTGTAAATATCTAAATCCAGAAATATTCAAGTTCGAATTTTCCTTATCATGAAACGGAGGTGACCATTCAGACCATGTTTTATCCGGAACATTAGAATTTCCTGCTCTTACAAAAATAGAAATTCCTGAATTACTTTGCGTTAAACTATCCCAGTAAATTCTCCCTAATCTTGATTTTGCCTGTAAATCAAATATTTCTGAAAAATATGTACCTTTCGGATTTAATCTATCTTCAATTCTTATTATAGATGCTGGATTATTGGTTATTAATGTTAATCCCTTTCTATCTCCCTTCATTTTGAATAATTGAGCTGATTCACTCTCAAATATTAAATTAAAGCTTCTATCTTTTTTTATTTTATACAACCTCCCAGAATTTCCAGTGCATATAAATACTCCATCATCTCTTTTATCATAAAAAATTGAATATATATATTCTTTTTCAGATGACCAAATTTTTTCAACTATCCCATTTGTATGTACGCAATAAAGGGCACTTTTTTCATTACTTACCTTTATGGTTTTTTTGTTTTTGCTATTATTAAAAAAGGGATCAATTCCCTTTTTGCTTATCTCTTTATAGGTGGTTATTCCTTTTGTAGCAGAAAAGAAAATATTTCCATTGATATCCTCACAAATTCCTTTTATTTCTTCAAAAGGAGAGTCAAACAATACTTTAACTTTTCCATTATTAATCTTATACAGGATTCCCCGATCTCCGCTACCAGCAAGTATTGAGTTGTTTTTTGTAATATAAATATAGACAATATGAGAATCCTCTGAAGCAAAAATCTTATACCCATCTCCAGAACCTTTAATATTGTATACACCACCATTATTCCCTACTGCACAAATAATGTTCCCATTTTTGTCTTCCTTTATATCCCAAATGAATTTTTCATCAACATCATAGAACTCAACAACCTTTTTATCTTTTCCTATTTTATAAATTTTTCCACTCGGAGAAGTTCCTGCGTAAACCTCTCCGTTCTCTTTAACTAGAAGAGCATATACATCGAGTTGATTTGCCTTAAAAATCTCTTCAACTTTACCTGTTGCTGGTAATATTTTGTAGACTGCAGCATTATGCCCTACACCAACAAAAATTTCCTTATCATTTATAAAATCAAGTGACAGATAGTACTCTTTCTCCGGTCCTTTTAAATACTTTATCTCAGGTCCAATAGATAATCTACCTCTATTGTCAATACTTGTTCCTTTAAAATCTCCTTTTTGAAAATCTTTATAATTTTTTAATTCTATTTTTTTTACTTG
>JAUXFB010000023.1 GCA_030620255.1 Candidatus Aminicenantota bacterium
GAACCAACTGTATAAGAATATCCTTGACTATCTTCAATATCCTCCTTTTGAAGTAAACGAAGTATTTTAAATATATTAGCAATAATGATATTTGCCCACCTCTGTATTTTTTTTATATCTCTTCTTATTGCTTTCAACTTCATTCTATTTTGTTTAAAAAGACCATCAAAACCTGCTTCCAAATACTTTTTAACCTCCTGAATAAATATTCCAGTATGCTCAAAAGATATATCAATAGAAGATCTAGCATCCGTTATCTTTTTAAGATTAAAAATCTCGATCGATTGTTCTTCAATCATTCTGTTTTTATGCACACGTGAACTGCGTAAAAGAAGGAAAATAGCAAGCCCAAGTATCACCAGAACTGCTGGAACACGCCAGTAAAAAATTGCTGCCGCAAATATACAAGAGACTGTAAATGCAATCAAAGCTGTAAAAAACCATCCACCAATTACAGTTAGTACACCATTCACACGGTAAACAGCGCTCTCACGCCCCCATGCTCTATCTGAAAAAGAAGTACCCATTGAAACCATGAATGTCACATATGTTGTTGAAAGTGGCAATTTCATAGAAGTTCCTAAAGCAATAAGTGCGCTTGCAACCATCAGGTTAACAGAAGCCCTTAATAAATCGAATGAAGTAAGCTCACCATCTTTTGACTCAATAGGCTTGTAATATTTTTGATCTATGCGTTTGGATGTCTTTATTTTCCAGGTTTTAGGAATAATCTTTTGCATTGTATCAGAAAATGATGTAACCATTCGTACAATTGTTCGAGAAATAGTTGAAGAACCAAATCTCTCTACTCCTTCATCCTGTCTACCAAGACTTAATTCTGTTTTGGTAACAGTCCTTGACTTTTTTGAAAACCAGAGTGTAAGCACCATAATAATACCTGCAATTAATAAGAACAAAGTATTTGACCTGACAGGCTCTTTAAGTGCTTCCATAGTTTGCGAAAGGAATCCAGAACCTGAAGCTGCAACGTTAAAAGAGCTTAACCCTGCAAGGGGCACACCAATAAAATTTACAAGGTCATTTGCAGCAAAAGCCATTGCAAGTGCAAATGTACCAGTAAGAACAATTACCTTTAATATATTTATTTTTGTGAAAAATGTTATAAGCTGAAAAATAATCCAGCAGAATAGAAAAACAATCAATAAAATCAGCCATGTATTGCTTTTAATCCACAAGAGTGTTTCATCAGTAATAAAAGATGCGCCTTTTGCCCCCTTTATTAAAATAAAATAGATAATTGCTGAAAGAGCAACTCCTCCCCATATAGCTCCATATCTCTTTAATCTCACTTTAAAATCAAATGTAAATATAAACCTTGTTATAAACTGAACTGTAGCACCAATAATAAAGGCAATAACAATTGAAAGAAGAATACCTGAAATTATTGCCAGAGCCTTACCAGTATTTATGTAATTTACAAGAGAAGAAAAACTCTCACCTGCTTTACTTATTTTTATTAAAGAAACTGCTACTGCTGCTCCCATAAGTTCAAATACAATAGATACTGTTGTTGAGGTGGGAAGTCCAAAAGTATTAAAAAAATCAAGGAGAATAATATCTGTAAGCATAACAGCCAGAAACAGTACAATTAAATCTGGCATCAAAAACAATTCAGGATGAAAAATTCCTTTTCGTGCAACTTCCATCATTCCACTTGAAAATGTAACTCCAGCAAGCATGCCCAGGCTTGCAATAATCATAATAATATGTTTTGGTGCAGCCTTAGAACCTATTGAAGAATTTAGAAAATTAACAGCATCATTGCTGACACCAACAATTAAATCTGATATTGCCAGCATACCCAATATTACTAAAGCAAATACATAAATAGACACCTATTCACCTCAATGATTTACATATTTAATTAACACAAAACTAACAAATAGAATAACTAAATTTATACTTAAAGTCAATAATCTTATTGAATTGTATTTATATTTTGAAATTGAAGTTATTGATGCTAAAATAGATTCTATAAAAACACCAATATGAATAGAAAAAGATAATTAAACTAAAATTTATAAGAAATCCCAGTTCTTATTCCAATATATGCCCAATACTTGCTTTTAAAAGGCAATTGATTATATAAAAGCACCTGGAACCCAAAATGTCTATTCTGAAAAAATCTCGCACCAATACCAGTCAAGAGCCCCCAGTATTTATCATCCTCCTCTTTCATATTCTCATCTGTTTTTATTGAATTATAATTGAATCCCAGCAATAGACTGAAATCCCATCCGTTTTTTGATTGGAATAAATCATACAAGAAGTTCAATTCCCCGGAATAAATTCTAAAATAGTAATTATATCTTTCAATATCAGGCGCTTCATCCTCTGTTATTCCTGTATGGATAAAACTTTGATTTCCATAATTTATTGAAAATCCAGGAATAATATAAAATCTTTTCACAACAGGAATATTACAGCTTAAATTAAAGCCAAGTCCCATCTTATTATGGATTTCATCAGAAAAATCCGTGCCATTTTCAGAGTAATTTGTTGTGTATTTATTAAAAAGGTCAGATGTACCATAATTATATCCAAAATTAATATTAACTGAGAAATCAGAAGAATAATTTTGAAAAACAAATACAAAGGTTGCAACAAATAATAAAAATAATTTCTTCATTCAATACTCCTTTAAAAGTAATAATACGAATCTTTGATCATTTAGTTCTAAAATCACTCAATTTTTATCTTTTGTTTGGTTTCCTCTTTTTATACCTACTTAAATGTAATCCAAACCCCATAATCAATATACCCAAAACAACAAAAATAAAAACAACTAAAAATTTGATTTTAATCCCCTTTTCTTAATATTTCATTCACTTATAAAATCATTTTTTCTTTAATAAAATCTTTTTGAATTCTGGACTAATCTTCTCAATAAAACCATTTTTTTCCCTTATAATCAAAAAAACAGGAAGATTTTCTTTTAAAGCTAAATCATAACCCTGTTCAGGTCCAAGAACATTAATAGCAGTGGCCATTGCATCAGCATACATACATAAGTTATGAATAACTGTAACTGATGCCAGTTTATGCAAAATAGGCTTTCCAGTTCTTGGATTTATTGTATGAGAATACCTAACTCCATTTTCTTCAAAATAGTTACGGTAATCACCTGAAGTTGCCATTGAGCTGTTTTCCAGAGAAATAATTTTTTGAATCCCAGGTGTATTTGTAGGTGTTGCAATACCTATTTTCCATGAATCTCCATCTTTATTCTTGCCTCTTACCTTAATCTCCCCTCCAATCTCAATAAGATAATTTGTTATGCCAATAGAATCAAAATATTTTGCAACCTCATCAACTGCAAAACCCTTTGCAATACCAGAAAGATCACAGAATATTTCAGGCATCTCTTTTTTCACAGAAGGGGGAGAAAATCTCACTGAGATTTTTTTATACCCAACATATTTCTTTGATTTTTCAATCAACTCATCTGTAGGAATTTTATATTCATTCTTCTTGGGGCCAAATCCCCATAGATTAATAAAATGCGCAACAGTAATATCAAATGCACCATTAGA
This sequence comes from Candidatus Aminicenantota bacterium, assembly GCA_030620255.1. Taxonomy (GTDB): domain Bacteria; phylum Acidobacteriota; class Aminicenantia; order UBA2199; family UBA2199; genus JAUWNT01. Next base: position 3,555 of record JAUXFB010000023.1, read on the forward strand.
CTTTTCACTTACATTTAAAGATTGTGCAATAACTTTAGCTGTATCCAATGATACAGAGAACCAATCTGCCTTATCATAACTATTAAAACAGGATAGTTCTGAATCAGATCTATATACAGACATTTGTTGATTTATTTTTAAAAACAGATCTGAAATATCTTGTTTTATCTCTTTAACTTTTAATTCTGAATTAAATACTTTTGGAATCATATGATCTACAATCTTTATATTATAAAAAGTACCCATAGTGTACCCATTAAAAGAGATAAAATTATTAAGCTCTTTTTTTCTTGAGCAATTCAGAAGGGAAATTATAAAAATAATTAATATTCCTGATAAGTACTTCTTCTTATAAATCATAAGTAGATACTTTTTTAAGTACCAAAATCATCAAAAAGTATATTTTCAGGTTCTACTCCAAGGTTATCAAGCATTTGAAGAACTGCATGAAGCATCAATGGCGGACCACAAACATAATATTCGCAATCTTCAGGTGCTGGATGGTCTTTTAAGAAACTATCATAAACAACCTGATAAATGAAACCTTTATAACCATCCCAATTATCCTCAGGAATGGGTTCAGATAATGCTATATTCCACGTAAAATTTTCAAACTCTTTTTCAAGGCTGTTAAAATCATCCTCATAAAACATCTCTTTCAAGCTTCTAGCCCCATACCAGAAAGAAATCTTGCGTTTTGTATTTAACCTTTTCAATTGGTCAAATATATGAGATCTCATTGGAGCCATTCCAGCCCCACCTCCAATAAATACCATTTCATTTTCAGTATCTTTTGCAAAAAATTCTCCATATGGACCAGATATTAAAAGTTTATCCCCTGGTTTCAAACTAAAAATATAAGAAGACATCTGACCCGGAGGAACTGTAGGTAAAGAAGGAGGTGGCGGGTTAATTCTTATATTAAGTATAATAACACCCTTTTCCTCAGGATAATTTGCCATTGAGTAAGCCCTAGCGATTGGTTCTTCCACTTTTGATACATAGCACCTGAGATTTTGTTTATACCAATCTGTTTTAAATTTATCATCAATAATAAAGTCTTTATAAAAAACAGTGTGTAGAGGAGCCTCAATCTGAATATATCCTCCAGCTCTAAAATTTATATCCTCTCCTTCTGGTAATTCCAGAACCAATTCTTTAATAAATGTTGCAACACTTTTGTTTGACTTAACTCTACATACCCATTTTTTTACATCAAATATCTCTGGAGGGATATCAACTTTTAAATTCTGTTTGACAGGAACCTGACAGGATAGACGAAAATTTTGACGTATCTCCTTTCGTTTCAATATTGATCGCTCAGTAAGAAGAACATCTCCGCCACCTTCAAGGACTTTCACTTTACATGTTCCACAGGTCCCTTTTCCCCCACAACCAGAAGGTAGATAAATTTTTTTATCTATTAATGTGTTTAATAATTTTCCCCCTACTGGGACTAACAGAGTCTGATCAGGATCATCATTTATAAAAATCTTAACATTTCCTGTTTCAACCAATTTTGATCTGGAAATAAGGATAATTAAAACAAGAGCAAGAACAATAAAGGTAAACATAAATACCCCGATAAAGATCAATCCAATATCATTCATTACTCAATCCTCATTACAATTGAATTCCTGAAAATAACATAAATGCAATAGCCATTAAACCAGTAATTATAAAAGTAATGCCCAGGCCCCTAAGACCTTCAGGAACATTACTGTATTTCATTCTTTCTCTTATGCCAGCAAGCCCTATTATGGCAAGAGCCCACCCTATTCCAGAACCTAGACCATAAACTATACTCTGAGAAAAATTATAATCTCTTTCCACCATAAAAAGTGAACCTCCGAGTATTGCACAATTAACAGTTATTAAAGGTAAAAATATTCCAAGAGCATTGTATAATTTTGGAAAATGCTTATCTAAAGCCATTTCCAATATCTGCACAATAGCTGCAATTACACCAATATAAGTTATAAGACCCAAAAAAGTAAGATCTATATCTGGCAATCCTGCCCAGGTTAATGCTCCTTCTTTAAGAATATTTATATAAATAAGATTATTAATGGGGACTGTTATTGTTTGAACAATTATAACTGCAATACCAAGACCCACAGCTGTTTCGACTTTTCTTGAAACTGCCAAAAAAGTACACATTCCAAGAAAAAAAGCAAGTGCCATATTTTCGATAAAAATCGATTTAATAAACAAACTCAAATATTGTTCAAGCATACTAATCCTCTTCTACCTGTTCCTTTTTAAATGTTCTTATTATCCAGATAATAAAACCAATTAAGAAAAAAGCACTTGGCGGCAATAATAATAATCCGTTTGGTACAAACCAACCGCCCTCAGTATTAATTGGAAGTATGGTAAATCCAAGTAATTTCCCAGCACCAAACAACTCTCTGAAAAATGCAAGCACAATCAGAATAAGAGTGTAACCAATACCATTACCAATTCCATCAATAAAACTTTGCAATGGTGGGTTTTTTAAAGCAAAAGCTTCTGCTCTACCTAAAATTATACAATTTGTTATGATAAGTCCAACATAAACAGATAATTGTTTACTAATCTCAAAAAGGAATGCTCTTATGATTTGATCAGCAATAATAACAAAAGAAGCAATTATAGTCATTTCAATGATTATTCTAATGTTGGTCGGGATATAATTCCTTATCAAGCTAACAGATAAATTTGAGAATGACACAACAAAAATAACTGCAAGAGACATTACAATAGCTGTCTCCAGCTTAGAGGTTACAGCCAATGCAGAACATATACCCAGTACTTGCAATGTAATAGGATTATTATTAAATATTGGATCAAGAAGTGTTCTTTTTAATTTAACCAGCAACTCCTCCCTCCCTCAGTTTTTTTAAAAAAGTACCATATCCTGATTCTCCTAACCAGAACCTCACAAGATCATTAATTCCCCTTGTTGTAATTGTAGCACCAGATAATCCATCAATTTTATACTTTGCATCATTTTTTGTTGCATTAACCTTACCTTTAATTATCTCAATCTTTAATTCCCAATTTTTGTCAAAAACAATTTTTCCTTTCCACAATTTTTTCCATCTTGGATTATCAACTTCTCCTCCTAATCCCGGAGTTTCACCATGCTCATAAAAAGTAAATGCACTTACTGTTTTCAAATCATCATCCAATGCTAATAAACCATACATTGTTGACCATAAACCCAATCCATAAACTGGTAAAATAATTTTTTTTATTTTCCCTTCTTGTTTCACGAAATAGACAATCATATACTTTGATTTTCTTTTAATACCCGCAATATCCTTCTTTTTAGCAATTTTGACACTTAGCTTTGGGTTATATGGAAGTTTTTTAATATCAAAACTATCCGGGTTAAGAATTTTTGTATAATTCTTTTTTGATAATTCTTTACCAGTCTTAAGTTCTATAATTGCAGACTGAATTTTCTCTTTAAAAATTTTTTCAATGTTTTTATCTTTGTCTAACAAATCAGCAACATATAGAATGTTTTTTAATTTTTCTAACTTTTTATTCTTTTTCTGTACTGGTTTCAAAACAACAGCTGCTGTAGATACAAGAACAGCACATACAACACAAACTCCAATTGCAACTCTAATTATATTTTTTGTGCTATTGACTTCCATTTCGGAGTATTCTCCTTTTTATATTTGCATTTACAAAAAAATAATCAATTATTGGAGAAAAAATATTACCAAACAAAATAGCAAGCATTACTCCCTCTGGAAATGCAGGGTTAATAACTCTTATCAAAACTACCAAAGAACCAATTAAAAAACCATATACATATTTCCCTTTTTCAGTAATTGCGGAACTTACCGGATCAGTAGCCATAAAAACAGTACCAAATGCAAACCCTCCAATAACAAGGTGCCATAGAGGTGAAACCCCAAACATAGGGTTAGTACTACTTCCAATCAAATTAAACATTAAAGAAAGAGTTACCATACCTGCAAGTACACTAACCATAATCTTCCAGGATGCAACCCCAGTAACAATTAAAATAATTGCCCCAATAATACAGGCTAATGTTGATGTTTCACCCATAGAACCAGGGATTACACCAAGAAAAGCGTCTTTTAATGATACTGAAAGCTTAAGAGCAGAGTCTGAAAGCTCAGCAAGCGGGGTCGCTTTACTTACTCCATCTACTGCAACCCAAACACTATTTCCACTTATATATGCTGGATACGCAAAAAAGAGAAACACTCTTCCAACTAACGCAGGATTCAAAATATTCATTCCAACCCCACCAAAAATCTCCTTTCCCACAACAACACCAAATGAGATGCCTATAGCTACCTGCCATAACGGGATTGTAGAAGGCAATATCATTGGGAAAAGTAAGCTTGTAACAAGGAGCCCTTCATTTATTTCATGTTTTCTGACTATTGCAAAAAGAACCTCCCAAAAACCCCCAATAATAATAGTTACAAGATAAACAGGCAAAAAATAAAGTGCACCATGAACAATATTCGCAAGAATATTAGAAGGATCAAATCCAATCCCCAGAAATAAAATCAATTTTGCTCTCCATCCTTCATAAGCAACATTAGCAATTTTAGAAAGAACCAGATTTACCTGATAACCAGTATTATAGAGAGCCATTAATACGGAAGGAATCAATGCATATATTACAACCATCATCAAACGTTTCATATCAATTACATCTCTTATATGAAGAGAATCTTTTGTTATTTTATCGGGAGTAAACAAAAAAATATCAATTGCTTCATAAAGAGGAAATAATCTTTCAAACTTTCCTTCTTTTATAAAATGTTTTTTCTGTTTATCAAGAAATTTTCTTAAAAATTTCATCCCATTTCCTTTCCAATTATAGTCAAATTCCTTCTTAATACTGGCCCATAATCAATTTTTGATGGACACACAAAAGTGCATAAAGCAAGATCTTCTTCATCCAACTCAAGACAACCAAGCTTTTCTGCTTGCTCAATATCATCAACTATTAATGACCTCAACAGAAATGTTGGAAATATATCAAGAGGCATTACTTTTTCATAAATTCCAATTGGAACAATAGCTCTCTTGCCACCATTAATGGAGGTTGTAAAGTCAAATTTCTTGTGTCTGAATAATCTGGACAAAACTATATTCTTTGCTGAAAATTTATTAAAACCAGGATTTAACCACCCAAGAAACTCTCTTTTTCTGCCCTCTTTTAAAACAGAAACCTGTTGATGAAATCTTCCTAAAAACCTCTTTGCTTCAACTGCATTTCTTCCACTCAATATTGAACCTGAAATAACTCTATTCTCTTGTTCCTTTAATTCTCCTTCAATCATATCATCTATTGATGCTCCAATTCTTGTTTCTAACAATCTTGGGGTTTTTACAGATGGGCCAGCCAATGAGATAATACGTTCAACAAATATTCTTCCTGTTAAAAACAATTTCCCAATTGCAATTACATCCTGAGCATTAATATACCAAACTTTTTTATTAATATGAACAGGATCAAGAAAATGAATGTGAGTCCCAACATTTCCAGCAGGATGAAGCCCAGAAAATTCTTCAACTGACAAAGAATCTAAACCTGCTATTGGTATGTTTGCTCCCTTAGCTTTACATAAAAAAAGCCTGGAACAAGTTAGTTTTGAAAGTACAACAAGACCATTAACAAAATCTTTTCTATTCCTATTTATAATTTTTTCTATTAAAGGTGCATGTGGGTTAGTATCCATTGCAGTAACAAAAATCGAATTAGGTTTAGTTTTAGGATTCGCTATTTCACTAAATGGACGTGTTCTTAAACTTGTCCAAAGCCCAGATTCTATAAGAATAGATTTTATTTTCTCTGTTTCAAGAGATTTTAACTGATCTTCTGAA
>JAUXFB010000178.1 GCA_030620255.1 Candidatus Aminicenantota bacterium
AATTAAATATTAAATATGTCAATGGAGGTTATTTATGAAAAGAACATTTCTACTTTTTTCAATCTCCCTCACCTTATTCTCCTTTTCTCTATTTTCAATAAATTTATCAAAACAAAAAACAGCAGAAGAAATTATAAAAAAAGTTGATGAACTTTATAGAAGTAAATCAAGTTATGCTATAATGGAAATGCAAATCACAACCCCTCATTGGAAAAGAACCTTGAAAATGAAAGCATGGAGTATTGGAATGAAAAAAACCTTTATCCGTATTCTTTCACCAAAAAAAGAGAGAGGAATGGCAAACCTTAGAATTGGAAATGAGATGTGGAACTATCTACCGAAGGTGAACAAAGTAATAAAAATTCCTCCCTCAATGATGATGAGCTCCTGGATGGGCTCTGATTTTACAAATGACGATCTGGTTAAGGAATTTACTTTTATCAATGATTATCATTTTGAAAAGACAAAAGTGAAAAACCCGGAAAAAGGAATGATATATGTAAAATGTAAACCAAAAGAGGGTTTACCAATAGTCTGGGGACATATAATTATAGCTGTAAGAGAAAATGATTATATTCCAGTTTGGGAAAAATTTTATGATGAAAAAGGAAAACTTATGAGAGTGATGAATTTCAGTGATATAAAAAAATTCGGAAACAAGAAAATACCAGCAACATTGGAAATAATCCCTAAAAACAAAAAAAACCAAAAAACAACTGTTACTTATATTGAAGCTAAGTTTGATATAAAATTAGATAAATCTACATTCACACTTCGAAATCTTAGAACACAGATTTAAAAAAGGGGCCATAATGATAATATTAAAAATAGCATTTCGCAATATTTTCAGACAAAAGAGAAGAACAGTTTTTACTTCAATAACTATCTTAATTGGGTTTTCACTCGCAGCCTTTTCTATAGGATGGGCAGACGGCTCCTATAACAATATCATAAATATGTTTACAAGAAATTGGTTGGGGCATATTCAAATTCATTATGATGATTACCTTGACAACCCATCCCTTTATAAAACAATAGAAAACTATAAACAGATTGGCAAAAAGCTCGAAAATATTAAAGGTGTTGAAGTATGGACACCAAGAGTATTCAGTGGAGGCCTAGCTTCAGCGGGAAACAAAAGTTCTGGAGTTCAGATAATTGGCATTGAGCCAAATATGGAAAATAATACAACTAAATTCAGTAAAAAAATAATTAAAGGTAATTTTTTTTCATCAAATGGATCAAAAGAAATTCTACTAGGAAAAGGAGCTGCAAAGGCTTTAAATATAAAATTAAGTGACCAGGTTGTTTTGATTTCACAAGCAGCAGATGGCTCAATTGCAAATGATTTATTCAAATTTGTTGGAATTGTTAATACAGATAATGATTTGTATGACCGTTCATCCCTTTATTTAACCTTAAAAGATGCTCAAGAATTTTTAGTTTTAGAGGGAAAAATTCACGAAATTGCTATAGTAACTAAAAAGCTAAACAACGTAAGAAATATAGCTAAAATTATTTCTAAAGAAATTACTAACAAAGACCTTGATGTTGCCCCCTGGCAGATTTTTGCAAAATCTTTTTATAGAGCAATGAAAGCTGATAAAGGAGGTATGTGGATATCTCTCTTTGTTATTACCTTAGTTGTTGCAGTTGGGGTTTTGAATACTGTCTTAATGTCAGTACTTGAAAGAACAAGAGAGTTTGGTGTGTTGAAGGCAATAGGTACAAGGCCAAAACAGATAATAAAACTCATTCTTTATGAAATAAACATAATAACATTGATAAGCATTGTATTTGGTTCAATAATTGCTCTTCTTGCTAATTATTACCTTTCAATTCACGGAATACATCTCTCTCAGTCATTTACATACGGTGGCATGAAGTTCAGTGAAATGTTAACAGAAATAAATGCAAGAAGTTTTTATATCCCAGCCATTACAGTATTTTTTACTGCAAGCTTTGTTGGAATTTTCCCAGCAATTAAGGCTGCAAAAACAAACCCTGTAAAATCATTGAGATTCCATTAAGGAAGTAATATGAAACTATTGTTAAAACTTGCTTGGAGAAATATTTTCAGAAACAAGAGAAGAACCATTATTGCAGGTATTGCAATCGGAATTGGCCTTACTTCTCTTATTTATGTGGACGCTCTATTTGTAGGAATGAAAGTCAGTATTATAAAAGAAGCAACAGCCTCTTTTTTAGGTCAAGGACAGATACACAGAGATGGATACAGAGAGACACAAGAAGTTGATAAGACAATAAATGATATTGATAAATTAGTTAACAAATTAAAAAATGATAATAGAATAGATAAATTCACTTTAAGAACATTTAGTCTGGGTATGGTAAATTCTCCATCAAACGTTAGACCCATGATGCTTGTCGGCATAGATTCCGAGGAAGAAAAATATCTGTCCCGGATAGATGATGCTATTTTAAAAGGTTCATTCTTCAAAGGCAATAATCAAAGAGATATTATTATTGGGAAAAAATTTGCTGAGATTTTGGAAGTAGGAGTTGGAGATAGGATAGTTATTACAGTATCTCAAGCTAAAACAGAAGAGTTTTCTCAGGAGATGTTTAAAGTTTCTGGGATTTTTTATTTTAATAATCCAGAATTTGATAAGGGGATAGCTTTTATTAGAATCAATAAAGCTCAAAAAATGTTAAACATTGGAAATAGAGCTCATGAGATAGCATTAAAATTTAAAAACATTGATAAAAAGAATATAGACAAACTAAGTTTTTGGAAAGAATATTCTCAGGATGGGAATGAAGCGCTTAGCTGGATGAAGCTTCTACCACAATTAAAGATAGTATTTGAAATGACAAATTTAAGTATATTTATTATTGGACTTATACTCTTCGCAGTCATTGCACTTGTAATAATAAATTCACTCTTTATGTCTATCTTCGAGCGAATGTTTGAATTTGGGGTTTTAAAAGCAGTTGGAACAGGGGCTTTTAATATTGCAAAGTTAATAATCCTTGAGTCATCTTCACTTGCAATTTTAAGTATAGGAATGGGAATAATTGGGGGTTTTATATTAACTTACATTTATTCAAAAACGGGAATTGACTATACAGGTATTGAAATGATGGGGGTTACAATACAGAATATTTTATATCCTGTCATTCAGATAAGACAATTTATAACCTATCCAATAATCGTATTCTTTTTAACAAGCATTATAGGTATTTATCCTGCAATTTATGCTGCTAAGATGTCTCCATCAGAAGCAATGAGGAAAAGTCTGTAAAGGAGGTAAAAAAAATGAATCAAAACGAATTCGTAATCATAACTGATAGCTTAAAAAAGAATTACAAAGAAAATGGGATCGAGGTTAAGGCTGTTAGAGGAGTAAATTTAAAAATTAAAAAAAGAGAGTTTAGCGCTATTGTAGGGCCTTCTGGCTCAGGAAAAACCACTCTTTTAAATTTAATTTCAGGGCTTGATATACCTGATGATGGCAAGATTTGGCTCAACAACAAACTACTTTCAGAAATGTCAGGAAAAGAGCTTTCAGATTTTAGAAGGGATCATATTGGCTTTATATTTCAGGCTTACAATTTAATTCCAGTTCTGACAGTAAAAGAAAATATTGAATATATAATGCTTTTACAGGGAGTTGAAAAAAAGGAAAGGCATAAAAAAGTATTAAATATCTTAAGAGAAGTAGGGCTTGAAGGCATGGAAACCCGTGTTCCAACAAAACTTTCCGGAGGCCAGCAGCAGAGAGTTGCAATTGCCAGAGCAATGGTCTCAAATCCCTCTCTCATTCTTGCTGACGAGCCAACTGCAAACCTTGATTCAAAAACAAGCGGTGAACTACTTAATATGATGAGAAGATTAAATGAAACAACTGGTATGACATTTCTTTTCTCAACTCATGATAAGATGATAATGGAAAAAGCAAGAAGGGTTATTACTCTTAAAGATGGTCTTATTGAAAAAGATGAGATAAAAGATTGAAATGAAAAAAATCTTTATTACTGCTACATTTCTAATATTATTTACCTTTCATGTTAAATCAGATGATGTGTTCTCCATAAAAGGTTACTTTAAAAACTTCTCCTCTGTATTTAACCTTCCTGAATACAAAATAGATAAAGATGTAGTCAGTTACCCTGATATGGGGGCTGTAGGTAACAGGTTGCGTATAAAATTATTGATTAAACCTTTAACCTGGTTTTCAATAAACACTGCTTATGATATATATCCAATAATTCAGGACATTTCCCTATTCAATACAGACTTATTTTTTACTGATGTTGTATCTACAAATTACCGCTTTAATGA
>JAUXFB010000312.1 GCA_030620255.1 Candidatus Aminicenantota bacterium
CTGTGTATACCAGAACAGTTGCAAATCCTGACTGGGGTATAAAATTGACCGGAAAAGATGGAAAAAATACATATGGATTTTTTACTTTACAGGATTCTACAACAAATCTTATATTCCCCGGATCTGAAGATTCTGATTCCACATATATAAATCAAAAATCTTATTCAAGTGTTCTTCGTTATCGAAGAGATATTGGTAAGTCTTCGACTTTAGGTGTGCTCATTACTGATAGAGAGGGTGATAATTATCATAATCGTATTGGGGGAATTGATGGGTTATTAAGAATAACAGAGTCTGATAAGGTTTATTTCCAGGTGTTGGGTTCAAATACATTATATCCCTCTGAAATAGCTAAAGATTATAACCAAAATGCGAATAGTTTTTCTGGAAGCGCAATTAAGTTGTCTTATTTAAGACAAAAACGTTCTTACTCATGGAAAGCTGGATACTCTAGCTTGAGCCCGGATTTTAGAGCTGATATAGGTTTTATACCCCAGGTTGATGTTAGAAAATATTTTGTTGGTGCAGGATATACCTTTTGGGGCAAAGAGAAAAGTTTTTTTTCTCAAATAGGGATTGGGGGTAATTTTAGCCAAGAGGATGATTTCAAAGGAAATTTATTAGAAAGGGAAGGAGAAATTGAATTAGTGTGTCAGGGACCTATGCAATCTTTTCTCTGGATCAATTTAACAAAAAGAAGGAAAGCATTTGAAGGAATTTCTTTTGATCAAGATAGACAATATATGCATTTTAGTATTAAACCAACAGGAAATTTCTCTTTTTATACGCATATTTCAATGGGGGATGAAATTGATTATGAGAACGTAAGAGCTGGAAAAAAAATTGTTATTATACCTGAAATAAATTATAATATTGGAAAACATTTCAGATTAACTTTAAGTCATTCATACAATAAGCTAAAGATTAAGGGGAACGTGTTGTTTTTGGCTAAATTATATCAGGTCTGGTTAGTATATCATTTAAATAAGAAAATTTTTTTGAGAGCTATAATTCAACACACACATATTAAAAGAAATGTTGAGTTGTATGGTTTTGAAGTTGACCCGATTTATAAAAAATTATCTACTCAGCTTTTATTTTCATATAAATTAAATCCGAGAACAGTTCTTTTCTTAGGTTATACAGATAATTATCTGGGGTATGAAGATATAAGACTTACACAATCAAACCGCACATTTTTTATGAAAATAGGTTATGCTTTATCATTGTAGAAAACCATTAAATTTATACGTTTTAAATTATGTTTTTTCCGATTTTTCTATTAAAACAGAAGGTTTCTTATTGATTGAAAAAAAATTGATAAAATTGAAATCAAATCCGACAAACTATCTTCTTTAAAAATTTGAAAAACAAGAATGACTATAATTACAATTGTTAAGAACCATAAAAAAAATTTTTCTTTAGTGATTCTTTTTTTTTTAGAAATTATTTCTTTATTCGTTTTGTTTGTGTAAGGATAATGAATAAGTGTTTCCTCAGTTTTAGAAATCTTGTGTTGTTTCTTTATCTTTTTTGCTCCATTTTTTTTTGTCTCTTTTATTGTTTTAAGGTTAAGAAGTTTTTTTATTGCCTCATCTAATTTTTCTTTAGAACGCACTCGTTTGTTTCTATCTTTTTCCATCATTTTATCTATAATTAATTGGTAATTTTTCAAAGCTCTTGGTAATATAGGCACTGGTTCCTGAAGATGCTTCATCATAATACCGAGTGTATCTTTAGCATTATATGGTACTTTACCAGTAAACATCTCATATAGTACTACACCAAGTGAATAAATATCACTACGTCCGTCTAATCTTTTAACATTGAACTGTTCAGGACTCATATATTTGGGAGTTCCTATATACATTCCTGTTTTGGTTAATTTTGTTTTTGAATCAGTGATTTTGGCGATTCCAAAATCCAATATAACAGGAATTCCGTCTTTTCTAAACAATATGTTCGCAGGTTTCACATCTCTATGAACAACTCCTTTCCCATGAGCATAATATAGCGCATCTGCAATACTTTTAATAATATGAAGTGCGTGTTCTGGTTCAATTTTATGATTCTTATTTATTTTCTCTTTTAAACTTTCCTGGAGGTATTCCATAACAATATAATAGTAATTTTCGATTCTGCCTGCATCGTAAATTGTAACAATATTTGGATGAATCAACTGGGATAAAGTGCGTGCTTCTTTGAGGAACCGTTTATAACTCTTTTTGCTTTCTAAAATATCCAGTTTTAATACTTTTATAGCTACCAACCTGTTTAGATTTTCCTGTACCCCTAAGTAGACATTTGCCATACCACCCTGTCCAAGCATCTTTTTAATCCTGTATCCAGGGATTAAAGAAAAATTATGCACTTACAACCTCCTGTTGTATTATTTTCAACAATCAGTTCCGTATTTTATCTTTATTAAGTATTAAGTTTATTTCAATTTCATTAAATATTCAAGACTATCATGAGTTGTTTAAGAATTATTTTAAATTTTAAAAAAATAAAAGTTTTATTTTGAGGTAAATCGTTTAAAATTTGATATTGAAATGACAAGAAAAGTTATAAAAAAAAAAGATTATTTTTTTCTTGACAATTCTTTTTTTATTTGATAAATTAATATTTTTCAGGAGGTTTTATGGCTCAAAA
>JAUXFB010000088.1 GCA_030620255.1 Candidatus Aminicenantota bacterium
ATTGCTCTTTATTTTAGGATTTATTATCTTCGACTATCTAACCATCTCTTTTGATAAAGTAAGAATGAAAGATCTAGAACAAAAAATAATCACCCTTCAAAATGAGAGAAACAAAGCTTATTTATCAACAGAAAGAAATTTAAATAATAAATTGAAAATTTTAGATAAAATTCAAAAATCTATTAGTTCAATGGATTTAGATATATCAAAAAAGAAAGATTTAATAAAGAAATTTATACAAACCGGTAATAAATTAAAATCAATGAAGAAAGAGATAAATGAGATAAAGCCAACCTTACAAAAAAGTAAAAAAGAATATTCTGAATATGTGAAAATATTTTCAGACCATTATAAAAAAGTATATGATGAGATATATAAAAAAAGGGTTTGGAAAGAACGTATTATTGGCCTATTTATAGGAGTCATTGCATCAATAATTGCGGGATGTATACTACTTTTTTTTGTTTCTAAAATTAAAAAGAAAAAAGGAGGTTAAGATGGTTATGCTTGGAACTTATCAGGCACAAGATGATAAAGAATACGATTGTCATTTCATCCTAGACGGACAAACTGCAAGGGCTATAGGTCCTTTGCCACGCTCAGGGCAAGCTGGCCCACGACCTGTAGCTTTTGAAGTAGGAGCGAAGTCTGAACAAGAAGCAAAGCAGAAATTGGCTGAAGCAATTGGTCCGGGATACTGGTCATGATAAGTAAACAGAATCAAATCCTGGGATAATGCTATAAATAATGTTTCCTACGAAAAGATCGCATCTCTGTTTTAAAAGAATCTGGGCATTGGCTGTTGAAGTAATAAAAGACCATCCCTCTTATTTGCTTTTAAGCTTAATCATCAAATCGAACATGTTTATAATTATCGTATCCATATTTTGCCAAATAAAATAATAAGAAGGACAAGGAGATACCAACCCAGAATTCTCTGCAAACTTTCAACAACAATAACAATTTTCGATTCCTTCTTGAAGCTAAAGGTGCTTAAATTTAATAACATTTCTGATAAAGAATTAAGACTAATTCCAGGTGTGAGGTTATCAAAACTGTAGCTAAGAGCCCATGCCCAGCTCCACAAATACTTTTTCCATTTTTTTGGACGACGAAGGTATATGTCGGGGTGACAGTGCTTGACCTTTTGACAATTTCATTTCTTACTTAACCTTAATTTTTTAAAGGGAGTTTTTTTAATGTTTCTTAAAAAAGTCTTGACAAAACCTATTGACCCCCTTCTTTATTATTTATATTTTAATACGTAATGAGTATTTTACTTCAATGATGATCCCACCTTTTGTCTTGAAAATAAATCCTTTGTATTTACCAAAAAACTTACCTCTGATAAAGATCCATTCATCTCCCTTTTGTTTTATCACTTTGGCATTTTTATCTGAAATAGATTTGATTTTGTATATGCTATCAAGGGCATCCTGAATCATCTGTGCATCCTTCATATTCTTTAAGCGAAGATCTTTTTTCAGCAGACTTTTCAGAATGGGCATGGATTTATTGGTAGCAGTGTCCTCAGGTATGACAAAATGATCATCTACTCTAACCAGCATTAACTTGCCCATCCCATAAATACTCCCGTCAGGTTCCTCTCTACTTAATTTAATCTGGTAGAAGGTACCATAAAATATTTTCCCCAGGGTTGGTGTATCAATTGGCTTCGCATCTATTTTGATCCATCTGCAAATTTCCTCTCTGATCAAACCCTCTTCACTCTGTGTGAGGTCCTGCGGATATGATGTAACCAACAAAAACATAATTGAGATTAAAATAAACCATAATAATTTTTTCATGTTTATCTCCTTTGATCTAAATATAGGTAAAGGTTACCTTATTGTCAATAGGTGAGATGAAAAGTGGAGACTTGGATGATTTTGCCCCGCAAGATAGGGTTCTGCTGAAGTGAAAGGGGTGTTTTTTTAATGCTGCATAAAAAAGTCTTGACAAAACCTATCGTCACCCTATCCTTTTGCTCGTTTACTTCATCTATTTATTGCCCAAGCAACATCAAATAATAATGGTTTTTTAGGGTATTTGTTCCTAAATAATTTCTGCCAGCCCATATATATTTCACAATTGATCTTTGAGAGACTGAATTTCTGGCTTTTGAGTAATAAATGTTTAATTTCGCTTTTATAATAACGTTCATATTTTTTTGAAATTACTTTCATCAATATGCTATCTAATGGTACATGTAAAAATTTGAGAATTCTACGAGATGTTTTTTGGTCAGGCAATCCAGACCAGTCGACATATAACTTCAAAAATACATTTATAGGTTTTTGAGCTTGGCCATAAGAACACTTTTCATTTTTATTGGTTTTAATCTTGTCTATGAATTCTGAAATCCAATTTGAATGAAATTTATCAAATCCATCAATTGATTTTATATTTTCAAGTTTATAAACTTTTTGTAGCGACATTTTTTGAAATTTTTTCACTCCACCTTTTTCCAGAACTCTTCCAATAGAAGGATTGTAACTCATGAATGCCATAACTTCTATTATCATTCTTTTTTCTGTTTTTTTTAATTCATTAATAAAAGTGTCCATAATTCTCTCCAAAATTTTTTATATATAATTTATATACTTTCTGGTCAATTTCCAGCCCCAAAATCTTTACTTTTATCTTGTTTCAACTCAAAATTTAACATTACAGCCACCACATATGTTAAGAATTTAATTTAAAACCTTTGTTTTATAAATTCCTGTGTGTCGCTTGGAGAAAGTTCTGATGTTGAAGATCCGGTCCTTATACAGAATCTTTCAATATTTCCATCTTTTATAAATACAGGCGATTTTGAAGGTGAACAATTTATTACAAATACTCTACCTTCATCATAGTCTTCAAAGTGAGGTTGGATATATAACATAAATTGTGGGCCAATCTTATCGCGAATTAAATTTGATAAATGGAGACTCATTTTATCTTCATTTGGGAACTTATCAATCTCCACTCCCAATGACACTTTGTCGTCTGAAACACCAATAAATAGTGCCCCACCTCTTAGGTTTAAGAAACCTGCAATTGTTTTTAATACTGCTAATTCCATTCTTGAATCGATCTGTCCTGTATGTAAATTAACTCTTAAAGTGGATTTGAATTCTACTATTCCTGATTCACCACCACGAATTATCTCAGCTAAATCCTGTTTAATTTCTTTCTCAAATTTGGGAGTATCTTTTTCAACCAACATCTTATATCCTTCCTCAATTACAATTGCCATTAATTCTCTTCTTTGTGACAAAAAATCTTCGTAAGATAAGGTTTCCCAATTATCTGGAAGCGCATGCCAGTGATTCATTTTTCTTATCTTGTCCTTAGAAAACCTACTTAAATATGTTGGTAGATATTCAGCTGGAGATTTATCAGAAATATCTAAATTATCTGACCACTCGACCAATGCAAAATTGGCAATCTGATTTGTCTCTCTTAAATCAGTAATATTCAGAGTTTTTAAATAATTTTTTGGAAATAGATGGTGTCTTTCAATTGGTTCCCGATTCCCTTTAATTGTAGGATCTAAAAGTTCTGAAACTTTTTGCTCAGAGAATAATACTTTTGCATCAAGAAGAACCAGAGATGCAAAATATGCAAAAAGTGAAGGACTTCGTGGAGATGATGTGGCCAATTCATTAGGAAGAGTAATTCTCCAGAAATCATCTGTAATTGCCATGTTGCATTTGTTTTCGAGTATTCTGACAAATTCTTCACTACTTTTTACATCCTTAAAACTTGCTAAATCAAACTCCAATGCAGATTCAGGTGAACCAGTATACCTACCAGTCAGACTGGACATGAAAAACCATCTTGCGATTAAATTTCGCAAGATAAATTCTTCAACACCATATTCAGTTCTCCCCAAAAGATAGAAATTATATGCAAATAGAAGATTGTTTCCAGAAGTTATCATTTTTGTACTTCTGAAACCAGCTTGTCGCAATACCAATAAAAAATCTTTCCAATACTGCAAATTAAGGACTCTCTTTTGAGCATTTTTCAAGACTTCAAATTGTTTAATTCTAAGTTCATCACTGAATTTTTCTGTTTCCAAATCTTTCCCTCTTAAGATAGAGTATACATATTTTAATCTGGCTCTCTTGAATCCAAGAGCAACTGAAACCCTTAGCAACTGATCAGGATCAGGATGAATAAAATGATTGTATGGTGAAGGTCCCTTTATTTCAGGTTGGCGTGAATTCTTACAGAACTCTTCAAGTTGAGCTCTACCTTCATCCCAGAATACAGACATAAGAGTTAAAATGAAATCAGCTTGGTTCAGTGTTATCCCTTTGCTATTTATTCTTACAAAAACATCTGATACATCCTCCTCACTAATATTTGCTGAAAGTTCCAATGCAGTGAAAGGAAAACTAGATAAATTTTTTAGTTGAGAAATTGAACTCTTTATTTTTTTCTTATCTGAAGCATCTAATTCCCGTGTTGTTTCCAAATCAGTAATATAGATATCAACAACTTCAAATATATCCGAATCCTCTCCCCACAAAACTGAAATGTCTGGTAAGAATGCTTTGTTCTTTCTGATTGCAGCATCCGCGACTTCGAACTTTTCTTCCAAAGGATTAAAGGCAATTTTTATTTTTTCAGATTCATAATTGTTTCTAATAACAGGGATGTCCTCGAGGATTGCATACAAAGAGGTTAATCTTTGTTGCCCATCAACGATTAACAATCTTGGAGGTTTCTGTTTTTTATCAATACCTATCACTTTTGAATCATCCAATAAACCATTTTGCCAAAACAAAAGGTATCCAATAGGATATCCCTGATACATTGAATCAAAAAGATCTCTGACTTTATTGTTTTTCCAAATAAATGGTCTTTGAATATCTGGCAACCCGATCTCTCCGAGCTTAATATACTTAATTAGTGTATCAAGATCATATCTAACTTCTTTAAAAACAGTTTTACTCATCCTTTCCCTCCATAATCCTTATCTCTTCATTTGTTAAATTATATAATTTATATATCATCTGGTCAATTTCTCGCCCCAACATCTTTACTTTTATCTTTTTTTAACTCAAAACTAAACATATAAAGATTACAGCCATCGTCCCTCTTTTATTTTAATTTATAAAAACATTATTGTTATGCCATTCTAAAAATTCTCTCTTCGGTTTACAATAATCTTGGTTTGGGAGTTGAATCAAGGTTTTCCCATGATATTTATAATATTCTTTTCCATTTTTAAATTCAGATTTTAATCTTTTACTAATTTCAATATAATATTCAGGAGTAATTGTTAAGTACCCTTTATCAAACAAAGTGTGAAAATCAGATCGAAGGAGAATCCCATTTGACGTAAAATTAGACCCTGATTCACTCACAGGTTTTATATGTGATGCTTCTAAAACCGGAAGTGCTTTTCCACCGGTCACAGCGCATTTTTTATTATATGCATCCAGAACTAATACTCTAAAAGCTCCCTGCCCAAGCCTTGATCTTGTTAAGAATTCTCTACTAAATCTTGGAATTTCTAAATCAGGATTATAATAGAATGTCAAACTCTTTCTATGAAAATCTCTCTTTTCAAGCTTAATTAAAATCTCGTTGAACAATGATTCCCCTGGTTCTGTCAAGGCACTATAGGTTTTCCCTCTCACTATATTCTGTTTCCAGTCTGGCGGAACAGGAATCCAATCTTCCCTTTCAAAAAAGAATGGACTATTTAAGATAATGCTCCCAATAAAAAAATCCTGATAAATATTGTTAACATTTTCTCTGTATTTTGAAAGATTTCGAAAAAATGACTGATAGTCAGGTGCTCCATTTTTTTCTCCGAAATTTTGCCATGCCATTGAAATTAGTAATTTTGAATATGCTACAAAAAACCCTCCACCAACAATAAAATTATATGGAGAATGGAGTTTGAAGAGGTATATTTCTCCTGGGTTTATTGCTTTAAAACCTTGTTGTGCTGATGGTAGCCAGAAGTTAACCTCATCTGGTTGTCTCTCTGATAGAAATTTGAACCAATTATTATCAGTAACTCCAATAAAAAATTTCATCCTTCAGATATATTCTCAATCCTGGTTCGTATAAATTTTCCAAGCATGCCTGCCTCCTCTGAATTTATACTCATTTCTTTTAAATATTTTCTTTCTGTTTTTTAGTTATATTTTTATCCTTTAAAATTAAAATGTCAAGCTTAAAAATTCAAGAACTGATTATGTTTCAAGAGAAGAAATAAAGGGGTGAACAAAAATCAATACTTCAAAAGACCGTCCCTTTCATTTCTCTTCCTTTTGAAAAGAATGAAATGTGATAATGAAAGAACTGACCCCCTATTCCTCACGCAGAAC
>JAUXFB010000256.1 GCA_030620255.1 Candidatus Aminicenantota bacterium
GTTATTATCTTGCATGTTTACTTAAAAAGAAAACAGAAATTCTATTTTGCATTAATAATGATAAGAGTATTATAAATTTTTTAAAAGAGAGAAAATTTCATTTTTGTTTGTTTGAAAATTTCGAAAGCTTAGACAAAAAAAAATTTAAAAGTATAGTATTTGACTTAAAACATTTTATAGAAGAAGATATTAAATTTTTGAAATGGGCAAAAAAAAATGGAATCAATACAATACAGATAACGGATCTCGGATTAAATCAACAGGATGTTGATTTTACAATAGATGCATCAATTGAAAAACTATCCCCTTATGCTAAAGAAAAACATATTCTGAGCGGACCAGATTATGCAATTCTTCATAACAAATACAGACATTTTAATAAGATTAAAAGAGAATACAGAAAAAAAGTTAAAAAAATCTTTATACTTATGGGAGAAAACACCGAATACAGAGAATTAAGAGAGATTGTTGATCTTTTTTTCAGGTATAATTATGACATCAAGATTTTTCCCGGGATTTGTGTAAGAAAATCAAACAAAAAAGTACTTAAGAGAATTTATCCTTCTATTAAGTTTTATGGAAAAGCAGAAAGTATTGCCAGATCTTTTTTTGAATCTGACATTGCCTTGCTGTATGAGAGTATGGCAGCATATAAATCAGCAAGTACAGGCACTCCATTTGTTTGTCTGTTTTCTGATAAAAAACAGGAGTTTATTGCAGAAAGTTTTGAAAAACATGGAGCAGGTTTGAAATATAAAAAAAATATAGATTTTAAAAAAAAAGATTTAGTTAAGTATATAGATTCATTAACCTTTGAAAAAAGAGTAAAAATGGGAAATGTTGGGAAAAGGTTAATTGATGCAAAGGGTGTTTATCGAATTATACACTTCTTTGAAGAAAAAAAGATTATTTAATTAATTAAGGTGATTCAATCTGACTGCGGAGGCTTTTTTTTCTGAAAGCTGAGACTTAGTTGAATGGACTAATAGTTGAATGGTTGAATAGTATTTCCTTTATCAGTTTAAGTATAAGTTTGAGTATAAGTATGAGTTTTCGCTTTAGCTTAATCTCAATCTTTACCTTGCCCCTCTTACCTCTTGCCTCTAACCTCTAAACCTCTAACCACGATTCTATTTTTTACCTTGTAAATTATTCATGTGTGGCATATAATAACCTTGTGTTTTATTCAAAAGCCGTGTAAAATAATATGTTAACTTAGGAGGATCTATGAAAAGAGATATAGAAAAAATTTTAAACGAATGGAAATTTGATAAAAACAGATGCCCATTACTTGTTCGAGGTGCAAGACAAGTAGGTAAAACCTATACAATAACTGAATTTGGTAATACTGAATTTCATGAATTAATTACTATAAACTTTGAACTTAACCCTGAATATAAGGAATGTTTCAAGACTTTTGAACCAGAAAACATTATTGAATGCATATCTCTTCTCAAAAATAAAGATATAATAGAGGGAAAGACTCTTCTTTTTTTTGATGAAATACAAGAGTGCCCAGAAGCAATTAGATCGTTAAGATATTTTTATGAAAAGAAACCAGGATTGCATGTTATTGGTGCTGGTTCACTTCTTGAATTTACTCTTTCACAGGAAAATTTTAGAATGCCAGTAGGTAGAGTTCAATATCTATATATGAAACCTTTATCTTTTCTTGAGTTTCTTGATGCTGTAAAAGAAAATAAACTAAGAGAATTTATTGAAAATTTAAAATTTGATTCCACCATTAATGATGCAATTCATAATAAATTGATTTCTATAATAAAGAAGTATTCAATCATAGGAGGAATGCCTGCAGTTGTAAAGGAATATATAATGACTGAAAATTTAAAAAAATGCATAATGCGTCAAACAATGATAATTCAGACTTTCAGAGATGATTTTGGTAAATATGCAAATAAAACAAAGTTTAAATACCTTCAGAAATTATTTTATGCAGCAGCAAAAATGATCGGCAAAAAATTCAAATATTCTCATGTTGATAGAGAAATTCAATCACGAGAATTGAAGAATGCTCTGGAACTTCTCGAAAAATCAGGTATTATTTATAGAGTAAAAAGATCAAGAGGAGGAGTTCCTCCTGCAGATTTTTATTCTAATGAAAGACATTTTAAGGTTCTATTCGTTGATATAGGTCTTATGCAAAATATTTGTGGAATCAGTGAAGAGATTTTAGTAGAAAATAACCTTCTTAATGTTTATTCAGGTGCGGTTGCGGAGCAGTTTGTTGGTCAGGAATTAATAGCATATCAGGAATATTACAAGGAACCTTCTATTTATTACTGGGAGAGAGAAGCAAAGAGCAGTAGTGCGGAAGTTGATTATATTATTCAGATAGGTTCAAAAGTTTTTCCTATTGAAGTAAAAGCTGGGAAAACTGGAAGATTAAAGAGTCTGCATATATACCTTGAAAAATATTCAATTCCCTTTGGAATAAAAGTCTCTCAACAACAAAAGTTAATTAGCAAACCTGTTTTGTCTATTCCCTTTTACTTGATAAAAAATTTAGAAGATTACATCTCATATCTATAAAATGTTTTAAACCAAAAACTATTGACTTTTAAGACAGTCGCTACATTTTCCCTTCAATAATCTTAATCTCTTCATCTGTTAAATTATACAATTTATATACTAATTTGTCGATTTCGTTGTCAAGCAAAGGGTAAATATAATAAGAAACCTTGATTTTTCCATAAAATTTCTTTATAATAGCCCATAAAGTATGAAGGTTATAAATGGCAGAAGAATTGTTGAGGAGCATAAAGCAATTGAGCAAAGAGCGTGGTATTTCTACGGATATTTTTTATTCTGCCATAAAAGAGGCTCTTATAACTGTTTCTCAGAAATATTTCAATCAAGATGCAGATGTTCAGGTTGAAATAGATAAAGAAAAGGGTAAAATCCAAGTATATGTAACAAAACTTGTAGTAAGAGAAGTAGAAGATCCTTCCTATGAAATAAGCTGGAAAGATGCTTTGAAATATGATTCAAAGGTTAAGGAAGGGGATGAAATAAAAATGTTTTTGCCTGGAGAGACTTTAGGAAGAGTTGCAGCTCAGACTGCAAAACATATAATTATGAGAAAGGTTTTAAAAGCAGAACAGCAAAAGACATTTGATAAGTATTTACCTCTTACAGGTACAATTATTTTAGGAGAGGTTAGAAGAATTGAAAAGGATAATGTGATAATTGCTCTTGATATGGGTGAAGCTGTTTTACCATTTAAAGAGCTATCTCCTAAAAGTCGGATCGTAGCCA
>JAUXFB010000304.1 GCA_030620255.1 Candidatus Aminicenantota bacterium
AAAAGGTAAAATTAACTGAAGGCTATATTATGCTCCCATCTGAGAAACAAGTGGCTATGCATTTGAAACTTCATGGTATTAATGTTCAGGTTATTGGGAAGTCGTTTAAAGGAAAAGTCAGATTGTATAAGGTTATCAAAATTGAATCCTTAAAAAGCCCTTATCAGGGGCACTTTTTACATACGAATATTGATTATGAAGAGCAGGAAAAAGAAGTTGATGTTCCGAAAGGCTCTTTTTTTATCACTTTATCTCAGCCACTTTCAAGACTTTCTGCTTATTTACTGGAGCCTCAATCCAGGGATGGATATGCTGCGTGGAATTTTTTTGACAGAATTATGGTTCACCAATGGAGAGGTTATTCTATATATCCTGTCTATAAAGTACTCAAAACACCAAAAGTACAGATGCACAATTTTTAGTTTATGTGGAGACTCCGGAAATCTATCTATTGACCTTATCTTGTTTTTCTGATAAATAAAGGTATGATAATAGAACAATTTTTACCTGCATTTCATTATGGTGATGCAATAGGAAATTCAACTTTAAGTTTTCATAAATATTTATTGGAAAAGGGGATTGATAGCCGAATTATATCTTTAACTATTGATGAGAATATGAGAGACAAAGCCTCTTTTTTCAAAGATTACAGAGAAAGCTCTGAATCTATAAAGATCCTTCATTTTGCTGTTCCTTCAGAGTTAACAGATTTCTTTATAAAAACAAAGGGAAAAAAGGTTATGGTGTATCATAATATTACACCTGCTCATTTTTTTGTAGGTTTTAGTGATGAATTTGTGAAATTTACAAATGAGGGTAGAAATCATCTCAAGAGATTAAAAGACTCTTTTGATATGTCTATTGCTGATTCAGAATATAATGCTCAAGAGTTGAGAGAGCTAAGTTATAGAAATGTGTTTGTTTTTCCGATTATGATAAATTTTGAAGAGTATTCAAAACCATTCAATAAACCTTATTATAACCTTTTAAATGATGAAAGGAAAAACATAATTTTTGTAGGAAGAATCTCTCCAAATAAAAAGATAGAAGATTTAATAAAAGTATTGTTTTTTTATAAAAAGTTCATATCACCTTCAATAAGGCTTATTGTTGCAGGTAATACTGCAACACTTCTAAAATATTTTTATTCTGTAAGGGATCTTGCGTCAAGATTTTTCTTAACATCAGATGACATTGTGTTTACCGGTCATATTCCGTTTGATGAACTCCTCTCAGTGTATAAACTTGGTGATATTTTTCTTTCAATGAGTGAACATGAAGGGTTTTGTTTGCCTCTAATAGAAAGTTGTTGTTTTCAGGTTCCTATAATTGCATATGATGCAGGTGCTGTATCAGAAACCATAAATGAAGCAGGAATAATTGTAAAAAATAAAAATTATGAATACATTGCCGGATTGGTTGATGAGGTAATATTTAATAAAAAATTAAATTCTAAGTTAAAAAATTATGAAAAAAAGAGAGTTGAAAAATATTTTAATGATTCCAATCCAGAAAAATTCTTATTAATATTGAACAAGCTATGATTAAGATTGGAATAATTGTTCAAAGATATGGAAAAGAGGTGGTTGGTGGAGCTGAAACATTAGCTAAAAATGTTGCTGAAAGGCTTAATTCAACTGGATTTGATATTACAGTTTTTACAACAACTGCAAAAGATTATATAACCTGGGGAAACCATTATAATCAGGGCGAGTCAATACTTAAAGGCGTAAATGTAAAGAGGTTTAATGTTGAAAAGGAGAGAGATATTGAAAATTTCAACAAATACTCTGAAGAATTTTTTGTAGCTGAGTCTCAAAAAAGGCATGAAATGGATTGGATTAAAAGGCAGGGACCTTATTGTCCAGATTTAATAAATGCTTTGATAAATGAGCAAAAGATTTTTGATATTTTTTTATTTTTTACCTATCTCTATTATCCAACTGTAGAAGGAATAAGAGTAGTTGAAAAACCAATTATATTATTTCCTACAGCTCATGATGAACTTCCTATATATTTAAATTTAATAAATCAGGTTTTCAAAAAACCTGAGGCGCTTTTTTTTCTCACAGGTGCTGAAATGGATTTTGTAAGGAAATTATTTAACCCTAATAATAGAATGGAATTGATAAGAACAGGCATAGATATAAATGAGAATATATATGAAAATATCTTTAGAAAGAAGTATTTGATGTTTCTCCCATATATGCTTTATGCTGGGAGGATAGAGAGAGGTAAGGGGCTTGAACTTATATTTGAAGCTTATGAAATTATAAGGAAAAAGAGATTGGTAAATCTGGTTTTAATTGGGAAAAAGTTAATGGATATTCCTGAAATGGATGGTATAAATTATTTGGGATATGTTACAGAGGATGAAAAAATCTCTGCGTTTAAGGATGCTATTTTATCTATTCAGCCTTCTTCAATGGAGAGTCTCTCAATAACTACTCTTGAATCATTTTCACAAAAGACGCCTGTGCTTGCAAATAAAAAGTCTAATGTTCTTAAAGAACATATTGAGCTTTCTGGAGGTGGATTGTTGTATAATAATGTAGAAGATTTTGTTGAAAATTTCACAAAGATTTATGACAAAAGAAATTTAAGAAATAAAATGGGGATTAATGGTTATAATTATGTTAATAAATTTTATACCTGGGATGTTGTGATTGAAAAAATATCAAATGGAATAAAAAGTGTAATTAAAGGATAGATTATAAATTCTATATATAGATCAT
>JAUXFB010000280.1 GCA_030620255.1 Candidatus Aminicenantota bacterium
TCTCCTTTTTTCAATTTTCCCAAAAGCATATGAATTAAGATACCATCAGCATTAACCGCCTCTTTTGCCATTTTGCATAACTCTTCATGAGCACGGTGCATTGGATTTCGAGTTTGAAAAGCTACAACCTTCTCCCATCCAAGTTTCAATACCTCTTCTCTAATCTGATAAGCTGTACGAAAAGTGTTTGGAAAATCTTTCTCAAAGTATGAAAAATTTAACACCTGAATTGGACCTGAAATTATATAATTTCCAAGAGAATAAAAATTTGCCACTCCAGGATGATTGGGATCATCTGTTTTAAAAATCTTTTCAACAATTGAATCCTTATCTTCTTTAGAAAATTCTTCTATAGTTTCAATCTGTTGAATTGCAAGAACTGGATTTCCTTCAATATTAGGATCCCTCAAAACAATTCGTTTTGAATCTGATATCTCTTTTACATCTTTTACAAGATTCAATATAGGAACTGGCCAGAAAAGCCCATCAACAGTATACATGTTCTGTGCAACATTTTTTGCATCAGCAAGATTCATAAATCCTTTAAGAGGATTAAAATAGCCACAACCCAGCATTACTGCATTAGAAGCTGCAGCAGAATTTAAAACAATTGATGGAAGTTTTTCTGCTTCTTTTAAAAGTTCATTTTGTTTTTCTTCTTCAAAAACATACAATGGATTCAAAATTTCAGAACCATGTGGTTTAATCATTAAAAGTCTCCTTTTTTATTCTTTTTCTGAGTAAGATGCTTTAAAAAAGCAACCCAATAAATTAAATACGAGTATAACCTATAACTTGCCAAAGTCAATATATAAAAGAAAATTTATTAAAGATTATTTTGACATAAACGTGAATTATTAATAAAATAAAAAAATGATAAAAATCAAACGTATTTATATTTATATAACAATTCCTTTGTTAATTATCTTGATTTGTGCTCTTTTTTTTATCTTCCTTCATAAAAGAAAACCTGTTATCTGGACTTGTGAAAACAGTCTACATATTGTAAGCGCACCAGATATAGATGATAGATCAAACATGGCTACTCTTATTAGATCCATTGACTTTAGTTTAAAATATCTGAATAAAATCGATCCTAAAACTTTGATGAGTTTTGGAAAAGAAAAATTTACATCAAAAAATATAAAAACCAGTCTAATAGATTTTAAAAAAAAATTGAAAGAACTTGGTTTAACAAAAAAATTCTACACATATATTAGAAAAAATTATACTTTTTATAAAAGTTCTGCAAAAAAAGTATTGTATACTGGTTATTACGAAGCAAATTTAAAAGGCTCTCTTATACAATCTGATATTTATAAATATCCCTTATACAGAAAACCTGAAGATTTATATCGCATTGATCTTTCCAAATTCCCATTTTATCATAAATATAACGGACTTCCTGAAATATTAAGGGGAAGACTCTCTGAGGACAATCTGATTTTACCCTATTATACTCGTAAAGAAATTGATTCTGAGAAAAAATTGGCTGAAAAGAACCTGGAAATAGTATGGGTTGATAATGTGATTGAGCTTTTTTTTCTTCAAATTCAAGGCTCAGGAATTATTTATTTAGATACAGGAGAAACACTGAGAGTAAACTATGCTGAGAACAATGGTCACCCTTATCAGGCTATAGGACGTTTACTTATAGATAAAGGTGTCTTATCTAAAGAGAATATTTCAATGCAAAGCATCAGAAATTATATTAAAAAACATCCTGAACAAATGGAACAAATCTTTAACTATAACCCGAGTTATGTTTTTTTTAGAAAAGTGGATGAAGGACCAATAGGAAGTATAGGTGTTCCTATCACACCATATCGCAGTATTGCAACTGACAGATACCTGTTTCCAAAAGGAGCTATTTGTTATATTAAAACCAGATTACCTGTATTTGATGAGAATGACAGAATAAAGGAATGGAAGTTATTTCAGAGCTTTGTTTTAAACCAGGATTCAGGAGGAGCAATCCGAACACCCGGAAGAGTTGATCTATTTACTGGAAATGGCAAAAAAAGTGAATTAATTGCAGGTCATTTGAATCAAAATGGTGATTTATATTTTTTAATTAAAAAACAATAAAAAGAATCTAATATTAGAAAACCCCGGGAATTATCTCTCCACAGTATTTACATTTATTTTTATCCATTCCAACAATATTTGCTGTTAATCTCATTCTTTCAATCAATAGTTTTCCACATTTGGGACAATATGTGTTTTCAGCATCAGACATAATATTACCTATATAAACAAACTTCACACCATTTCCCATTGCAATCTTTCTTGCTTTTTTTAGAGTACTCGGGGGCGTTGGAGGGATATTTTTCATCTTATAAGTAGGATAAAAGCGAGAAAAGTGAACAGGCACATTAACACCTAACTCTTTAACAATCCACTTAGTCATTTTGTCAATCTCCCTTGCACTATCATTAAGTGTTGGAATAAGAAGAACTACAATTTCAAACCAGATCCCTTCATCTTTTAATACAATTAGGGTATCCATAACTGGTTTAAGTCTCCCCCCACAAACTTCTTTATAGAATTTATCATAAAATGCTTTTAGATCAATCTTAACTGCTCCCAGATATTTGCAAAGCTCTCTCATGGGTTTTTCCTGAATATACCCGTTTGAAATCATAACATTAGGCACACCATGTTTTTTTCCTTCAATAGCACAATCAAGCATATATTCAAAAAATATAACAGGTTCTGTATAAGTATGAGCTATTGTTTTACAATTATATCTTTTAGCTGATTTTACTACTTCTGATGGCAAAAGATTGATAGATCTAACTTTTTCAGGCTTCTCTTGTGACATTTCCCAATTTTGACAGAAGCTGCATGTAAAATTACAGCCTGCAGTTGCAATTGAAAAAGATTTAGTTGATGGATAATAGTGAAATATTGGTTTTTTTTCTATTGGATCTATATGAGCTGCGCAAGGATTTGCATAAACAAGCGTATAATAGATTCCATCTTTGTTCTTCCTCACTCCGCAAATCCCTCTTTTATGATTTTCAACAATACATTCATGAGGACATAAA
>JAUXFB010000039.1 GCA_030620255.1 Candidatus Aminicenantota bacterium
TACTTTTTTTATTCTCTACAATAATACCTTCACAAATATTTTCATTAAATACTCTTAAAATTTTTACTTTTACCTTCTTTTTTCTATAACCCTTTGTAGGCGGAACACTAACTGTTAAGAAATTACTTGAAACAACAGATGAGCGATCTTCATCCTCTTTTGTTAATATTCCTTCTAATACTTTATTCTTAAACTTTTCCTTGTAATTTAGTTTTAAATCTTTATTTATGCCTTGAATTTCTTTTACCCTCTTTTTTACTATATTTATTGCAATAGGCTCAATAAGAGCTGCTTTTGTACCAATTCTTGGAGAAAAGGGGAAAATGTGAATATAATTCAAGTTACTTTGTCTAATTAAACTTAAAGTTTCCTGATATTCCTTCTCTGTTTCTTCCGGGAAACCAACTATTATATCAGCACCATAATTAGCCTCAGGGAAAAATTTTCTAAAGTTATCCAACATTTTTAAATACTCAATTGTTTTTATCCCTCTTTTCATTCTTTTCAAAACTGAGTTACTTCCACTTTGAAATGAGAGGTGAAAACTATTTGCAATTTTTTGTATATAGCTCAACTCTTTTATAAAACTATATTTAATATATCTCGGATCAAGAGAGCTTAATCTTATGAACTCAATATTATTGATTTTATTTAAACCCTTAATTACATTTAAAAGATTCTCCCTTGGAAACAGATCATAGCCATATGATGATAAATTTATCCCGGTTAGAACAATCTCTCTATAACCAATTGAGCTAAAATATTTTGCTTTTTCTATTATTTCAGAAGGGGGAGTACTTATAGATTTTCCTCTTAAAAAAGGAACTATACAAAATGAACATCGAAAATTGCATCCATCCTGGATTTTTAAAAAAATTCTTGATCTATAAGATGTGTGATATATAACATTACCCTTTATCTGGAAAGTATTACTTATGAATTTAAATATATCTTTTTTTTCAATATTATCAAGAAAATAATAATTTTTGTATTTATTTTTAAGATTTTCCTTTTCCTTAGAAACTGTACAACCGGTTATGATCCATTTAATATCTGTTTTTTTGTAAATTTTATTTATAAAACGAAAAACATCCTTCTCTGCTTTTTTAGTTACACTACAAGTATTAACAATCCCAAAATCAGCATCTGAAACATTACTTGTTAATTCATAACCTATATTTTCAAGTTCTATTATTAACTCTTGAATTTCAGCCTGATTTGTTCTACACCCAAAGTAAGATACATAAAATTTCATAAAAATCTTATCTTATCTTTCAATTTCTCACTTTTCTTAATAACATCCAACTTTTGTTCTTTTCTGTACTCTACAAGTTTTTCTTTTATTTCATTATCTTTTAAAGCTAAAATTTCCATAGCAAAAAGAACAGAATTTACTCCTCCTGAACTTCCAATACTAAATGCTGCAACAGGAACACCACTTGGCATTTGAACTATAGAATAAAGTGAATCTACTCCTGAAAGTTGTGAATGAATAGGAACTCCCAGCACTGGTAGCAGAGTATGGGATGCTATAACTCCTGGAAGATGTGCTGCCCCACCTGCTGCTGCTATAATCACCTGAACACCTTGTTTTTCAAATTCCATTACTAATTCAACAGTTCTTTCAGGTGTTCTATGTGCAGAACTAACTTCTATTTTAAAAGATATTTGAAACTTTTTGAGAATACTTATCCCTTTCTCCATATATGGGTAATCTGAATCGCTCCCAAGTATAATCCCTATTTTTTCATTCATTTCTTTGATCTCCCTATATCTTGTCTAAAGTAAATATTATCAAAACTAACAAAAGAAATAGCATCATAAATTTTCTTCATGGTTTCTTTTAATGTAGGAGCAGCAGCGCAAATGTTCAATACTCTCCCTGTTGAAGTATAAAATGAATTATCTTTAAAAATTGTTCCAGCGTGAAAAATTTCAACTCCAAGAGATTTGGCTCTTTTTAAACCATCTATTATTTTTCCAGTTTCATATTTTAATGGATATCCTTTAGAAGAAAGTACAACACAGGCAGAAACGTTTGTGTCCCATTCAACTGGAATATCAATTAAATGCCCTTCAGCAGATGCTTCAAGTAAATCAACTATATCACTCTTTAGTCTTAACAATATAGCCTGGGTTTCAGGATCACCAAATCTTACATTAAATTCAAGAACATATGGGTTATTATTTACAATCATCAAACCAGCATAAAGTAATCCCCTAAACTCTTTTCCCTCAAACCTTAACCCTTCAATTGTAGGAGAAATAATTGATTTCATTATATCATTATACAAAGTCGTATCTATTTGAGGATAAGGAGATATAGCACCCATACCTCCAGTATTAGGTCCTTCATCATAATCAAATATTTTCTTGTAATCCATAGATGTAACAAGAGGGATTACCCTTTTACCATCTGATATAACCATAAATGTCATTTCCTGACCTTTTAGAAATCTCTCAACTATAATTTTATCTCCAGCTTCACCAAATTTTTTCTCAACCATAATAGTCTCAATGTTTTCCTTTGTTTTATTCACATCTTCGCACACAAACACTCCCTTCCCCCCAGTAAGCCCGTCAGCTTTTATAACAATAGGAAAAACAGCCTTTTTTATATAATCCAAAGCACTATCTGGAGAATTAAATATCTCAAACTCTGGAGTAGGAATATTGTTCTTTCTCATAAATTCCTTTGCAAATGATTTTGAGCTCTCAATATATGCTGCCTTTTGTCTTGGTCCAAATATTTTTAAATTTCTCTTATTAAACTCATCAACTATTCCCAATGATAGAGGTAATTCAGGCCCAACAACTGTTAGATCAATCTTTTCTTCTTGAGCAAAATCAGCAATTTCAATAATATTTGACACTTTAATATCAACATTTTGTGCCAAATCTTTTGTACCTGCATTACCTGAAATCGAATAGATGTTCTTTACCCTCTTGGATTGCGAAATTTTCCATATAAGAGCATGTTCTCTTCCTCCTGATCCAACAACTAAAATTTTCATATTATCTCCTCTATTAACATTTTCTTCAACATTTCATCTATACTTATTATACGATATATAAACTAAGAGGTAAAGAGATAACCCTATTTATTAATTCAGACTTTTGATCTATTAAAACTTAAGGAATATTCATGGCAAAGGGGTCACAAAGACTTGACCTCTTGCTCACATATCTTAACAGGTTTTTAACAAAACAAATATTAATTTTTAACACATACAAAGTATATTTGTTCTGATCTTGAAAGTTGTTCAGATCAATTTAAATTAGAGAGAAAAAAATGGAGATAATTATTTTATTACTTATTGCCTTATCGCTTTCCATGAACGTTCTATACACAAGTGTAACAACATATTATTCCAACAAAAACACAATGAATTTTCCTGATAAAAAATATCCGTCAGTTACAATTCTTAAACCGGTTAAAGGGATCGACGATGAGATGGAAAAAAATCTTGAATCGTTCTTTAAACTCGATTATCCCGATTTCGAGATACTATTCGGTGTTGATTCAAAAAAGGATGAAGTAACAGGGTTGATTGCAAAGGTTATGAAAAGGTTTCCCAATGTGGATGCAAAGATAATTGAAACCGGACATAGAGGAGACCAGAACCCAAAGGTTTATAAATTATCATTTATGGAAAAATTTTCACGGGGATCTCTTTTCTGGATTTCCGATTCAAATATCAGGGTTGAAGATAACACTTTAAAGTCTCTCGCAGAGGAATATATTCTAAATGGGACACATCTCATCTTCTCCCCGATCCGTGCAACAGGAAGCAGAACTTTCGGGAGTCTTATGGAGAACAGTTACATGAACCATTATTTATCTGGCAATGTGCTGGGAGCATGGGTACTCTTCAGAAAGGAAGTGGTGGTGGGAAAATCAATGCTGATCGAAAAAAAAGCTTTGAGATCGTTCGGTGGTTTTCCCTATTTCAAGGATTATCTTGCCGAAGACCAGATACTTGGTGAGACGTTCAGGAACAGTGGTTATTTGATCTCAACTAATAATACCTGGGTGACAAATTTCAACAGTTCATCAACGACAAAAAGTTTTTACAGCAGGATGTCAAGATGGGCAAGACTCAGGTTTAATATTCACAGAAGTATTTATTTTGGAGAGATATTAACAAATACAACTGCTCTGGGTATTCTTTCTGTTGGGATACTTGAAGAGAGAGCATTATTGATATTACCTCCAGTATTTTTTTTACGGGTTATACTTGAGTTGATTACATCAATAAGGATAAACCGGGCTGACACTCTAAAATTTTCAAATTTTCTCTTACTGCCAGCTGCGATCATAATTAAGGATCTGGTTTTAGCTTTGGTCTATTTTAGCCCTTTCTTCAGTAACCAGGTAAACTGGAGAGGAGAAAGAATAAAAATTGGTAAAAGAACTTTCCTCTCCAACTCTTTTGATATTTTCTCCATTGAAGGTATCTGAATATAATGGAAGGAAAATTTCTGGTAATATCAGTTCTTATGGGTATCGGCCATATGCGGGCAGCATATCCTTTCAAAAAATTTCTGAAGAACGGAATATATCTCTACGGAATTAAAAAGACCACACCTCCCAAAGAACTGAAGATATGGAAAAAGGTTCAGCGATCTTATTACAGCCTTTCAAAAGCTGGGAAGATCCCTTTGTTAGGAAAATATCTGAAAAGAATCCTTTCAAAGATAGAAAGTATTGAGCCTTATTATCCGGCAAAAGATCTCTCCAAACCAACTCTTGCTGTTAAATATCTGAAATTCCTCACAAAAAAAAAGAATTTTTTTTCAAATCTTAAAAAAATGATCAGGGAGAGTGATCTCCCTGTACTACATACATTTTATGCCACAGCCCTCGCAGTGGACAATATCAGGAAACCAGACAATAATTATTTAATGATATGTGATGCCGACTTCAACAGGGTATGGGTAAGGTCAAATCCGGAAAAAAGTAACATAACTTACCTAGCTCCATGCACCCAGGTTAAATGGAGATTGAAGAGTTATGGGGTTACGGAAGAAAAAATTCACATCACTGGGTTCCCTCTTCCTATAAAAAACATAGGAAGCCGTGATAAACTTGAAATTCTTAAAAATGATCTTTTTAACAGGTTACTGAGGCTTGATCCGCAGAGAAAATTCTTTGACCTTCATGAGAAATCGGTTCTCAACTGGCTTGACATGAGCGAATTACCTCCGGTTTCCGACCAGGTGTTCACTGTAACATTTGCAATCGGAGGAGCCGGTGCTCAGGTCGAGTTTGCAGACGCTATACTCGAGAGTTTAAAGGATAAATTATTGGGGAAAAAGATCAGGCTGAAATTCTCTGCTGGTATACGAAAGCCTGTATTTGAAAGAATACTCAGTTATATAAATAAACATGGACTTACCGAAAAGATGGGGAAAACTATTGAGATCATTTACCATAACAACCTAAGCAAATATTTTGAAAAATTTAACCATACTCTGAGAACAACCGATATATTGTGGACAAAGCCGAGTGAACTATCTTTTTATTCCGGTCTTGGGCTGCCAATCCTTCTGGCACCATCAATAGGACCCCATGAGAAACTGAACCGTCAGTGGTTAAGGGAGATAGGTGCAGGGTTAAAAGCACCCGGCCCTCCTGAATATGCACATCAGTGGCTTTTTGATCTGAGGGATAACGGGAGGTTCGCTGAGTCAGCCTGGAACGGGTTCCTCCGTTCGAGAACTCTCGGAACATATAAGATAATTGATCTTATGACAAAAAATTCCTTTGACCCCGGGAAAACTCCCCTTGAACAGTAAATGTAAGAGTCCATAACATATTGGACTTTTGATCTAAAAAACTAAAGTACGGTGGAATAGCGATTTAACTCCCAGTCGCTGACTTGAGTGTTATAGAGTTGATTTTCTTTCATTTTGGAGTCTGAATATGCTTTATATGCTACTTCTCCGAGCATATCCCTTGTAAATGTAGAATGTCGCATGTGTGATAGAGCTTCACCAAGGCTTTCTGGTAATTCTTCAACACCCATTCTTTTTCTTTCCACTTGTGAAATTTTAAATAAATTGACTTCTACAGGTTCTGGAGGGAGAATTTTATGCTCAATACCGTCCAAACCTGCATTTAACAGAGATGCGAATTGAAGATAGCTATTTCCGGCTGGATCCGGACTTCTAATTTCACATCTGGCGGCATTTGCTTTTTCAAAGAAATTTGGAACACGGATTAGCATAGAGCGGTTTTTAAATCCCCATGCTATGAGTGTAGGTGCTTCATAACCCGGAACTAGCCTTTTATAACTATTTGGCCATGAATTTAAAATTGCAGTCATAGAGTGCGCATGTTTCAATTGGCCTCCAATGAAATAACGCAAAGTATCACTGATTTTGTTTGGATCATCCGGATCATAGAATACATTTATTCCATTCTCTATAGACCAAAGGCTTTGATGGACATGCATACCGGAACCATTGTGATTTGCCCAAGGTTTAGGCATAAATGTTGCTAAATATCCATTTTTTGCCGCGGTAGCTTTTATCACCATTTTCATAGTCATACAGGCATCGGCCATATACTGAACTTCATCATATCTTATGCAGATTTCATGCTGAGACCTTGCTACTTCATGATGAACTGTTTCTACTTCTATAAACGGGAAATTTTTAGCATTAAGTGCAATTTCTCTTCTTATTGCATGATCTTGATTAGCTGCATCATCAGAAAAATATCCTCGTGTATCAGTTGCTTTCGGAATATCGCTTCCATTCTTTTTTAAGATGAAAAATTCAAGCTCAGGAGCCGCCTTCAGAATATATCCCATTTTTGCAGCTTTTTGGCATGTTCTTTCAAGAATATATCTGGGATCTCCTTCATACCTGCTACCGTCTGGATTATAAATATCACAAATAAATCTTCCATCGGTTTCTTCTTCATTTCTCCAAGGTATTATGCCGAACGTATTCGGATCAGGAACTGCAACCATGTCTGATTCTTCTAACCTTCCATAACCAGTAATGCTGGACCCATCAAATCCCTCTCCTGAATATAATATTTCTTCTATGCGATTTGAATTGATTCCGATTGATTTTAACGTCCCTTCTATGCTTAAGAATTGCAAAAGACAGAATTTAATCTTCTTCTCTTTAATTGTTCTTAACACTTTTTCGACTTGTTCCTTTTTATCTTGATTAAACGACATTTTTTCTCCACAATGAAATGTATATTTTATTAATGTATTTAGATTGAAATATTAGTGGAATTATTGTTAATTGTCAATAGATGAATGAAAAATTGTCTCTGAAATTATCTTCTTTATTGGTATTGACTTCTAAACCACTTGTAAGTGAAATTATGGAGGGTTATCAATAATTTTATGCTTGACAATATATAGAGTTTTGAATATATTCTTAATAAGATAAAATGGAGGCAAAATGAATTATAAAGACCATATTCAATTTTCTTTACCAAACACCTTACCAAACAAAAAGAAGTTTATAAATGGAATAAGGAGAGCTCCTGATAGAGGATTCAATTTAACAAAAAAACAAACAAAAATTGCATTAAAAAACGCTTTAAGATATATACCTTCAAATCTACATGAAGAACTTGCCCCTGAATTTTTTGAAGAATTAAAAACAAGAGGTAGAATATATGGATATAGATACAGACCGGAAGGGGAAATAATTGGTAAACCTATTGATGAGTATAAAGGTAATACTATTGAAGCAAAGGCTTTTCAAGTCATGATTGACAATAATCTCGATTTTGAAGTGGCACTTTATCCATATGAACTTGTCACTTATGGGGAATCCGGACAGGTTATGCAAAACTGGATGCAGTACAACCTTATTAAACTATATCTTGAAAATATGAGAAATGACCAAACACTTATTATTTATTCAGGCCACCCTCTGGGCTTATTTCCTACAACTCCTGATGCACCAAGAGTTATCTCAACAAATGGGATGTTAATTGGTTTATACGATAATCTTGAATACTTTAACACAGCTGCAGCAATGGGCGTATCAAATTATGGACAAATGACAGCTGGAGGCTGGATGTATATAGGTCCCCAGGGTATTGTTCATGGAACATACATCACTCTTTTAAATGCTGGAAGATTATATCTAAAAATACCTGAAAATAAAGACATTGCAGGGGTTTTATATCTAAGTTCCGGGCTTGGAGGAATGAGCGGAGCACAGGCAAAAGCAGTTGAGATTTCTGGAGGTATAGGAGTTATTGCAGAAGTAGACTTATCGAGAATTAAAACAAGATATAAACAGGGTTGGCTTTCAAAAATGTCTTCGAATCTAGATGAAATTGCACATTGGATAATGGAATACAAAAAATCAAAAAAATCCGTTTCAATTGCATATCATGGTAATATTGTTGACCTCTGGGAATA
>JAUXFB010000025.1 GCA_030620255.1 Candidatus Aminicenantota bacterium
CAAAAAGTTCTTGGTTTTATGTTTGATATTGTTTTAGAAAGTATAACATTTCTCCATAATTGGCTGGATCTAAAGTTTGCTTCAGGAGCCACATACATAATTAACCATGTTGAAAAGAGCCATGTAATTAAGGAAAATATCATTACAGGCTTAAGAATTCTCAGATTGTTTATACCCATTGTTTTAAAGGCAATGATTTCAGAGTCAGTGCTCATCCTGCTTAAACCAGCAAGAACTCCCATTAATGTGGCCATGGGAATTGTGAATGATAGGAGATCTGGAAGTATGTATAGTAATATCTTTAAAATTGTATA
The DNA here is from genome assembly GCA_030620255.1 of Candidatus Aminicenantota bacterium. Taxonomy (GTDB): domain Bacteria; phylum Acidobacteriota; class Aminicenantia; order UBA2199; family UBA2199; genus JAUWNT01. Next base: position 315 of record JAUXFB010000025.1, read on the forward strand.
TCCACTTGCTCCTCTTGAGATAAATGTATGAGATAATAGTAGTATATTATTTATTAAAAGAGCAAGTGTGTACACAGTAAGTCCCATTGCAAATGGAGAAGCAATTTCTTTTAATATATATCTGTCAAAGGATTTAAACATTTTAAAATAATATCATACAACATTTTATATTCCAATAAAAGTGCGAGGGAAAATAGGGAGCATTCTTTTAATAAAAAATTTTACCTTTATATTCAGCCAGGATAAATGATTGACTTTCTTATTTGATCCAATTGTTTTTGTTTACCTTTGGAAATATAATATAATATAAAGTGTTTAAAAATTATGGAGAAGATATGAGAAATATAAAATTAATTGTTATTATTTGTTTGATTTTTACTTTTATAAATATCAATAATAATCTATTTAGTGATAATGAAATTGCATTTGCAATTTGTAGACCTTTGGAAACACAAATAAAAAATATTGAACAATTATATGAAAAAGATATAATTACATTAAGAAGAATTAAATTAATCTGTATTTATCATGAAAAAGAAGTAACAGATTATACTTCTTCGTTTGATTATGTAAAAAAAAACAAATTACATTGGGTTGAGTTTAAAAAGATAAAAGGTATGGTTGCATTAAGAGATCTTTTTAAAAAGAACAAATGGACAGAACAATTTAAGGAAATATTTGATAGCACTAATGGAATAATATTTACAGGGGGTAAAGATTTTCCTCCTGTAATATATAATCAGGAGAATAATCTTTTAACTGTTGCAAGTACTCCGATCAGATCAATGTATGAAGCCTCTTTCTTGTTTCATTTGATTGGAGGAAACCAGAATTTGAATTTTATACCTTTTATAGAATCAAGAAAGAATTATACTGTTTTAGGGGTTTGTCTTGGTGCTCAATCAATGAATGTTGCAGCAGGTGGTACTCTATATCAGGATATTCCGTCAGAAATTTATGGATTAAAAACAATAGAACAGGTATTGAAATTAGAGGAGAATAGAATTCACAGCTCAATTTATTTAAAAAGATTAAATTTTCTTGAGGAAAATTTAGCTCCAGTATTTCATAGAATAAAGTTGAAAATAAATAGTATTTTCATAAGAAAGATGAATATGGATAAAAAAGATCTTCCTTTTGTCTTATCTTCTCACCATCAAGCTGTTAACAGGCTGGGGAAAGATCTGGTTGTAGCTGCTGTTTCATTGGATGGCAAAGTTATTGAAGCAATTGAACATAAGAAGTATAAGAATGTATTGGGAGTTCAATTTCATCCTGAGGGTTATTTTTTGTATAAAAAGGGAGTTTTATTTAAAAGGAAACCAGAACATGATGAAAATTTCAACTTAAGGGATTTTCTTGAAAAAAATTACCCATCAATGAAATTTCATATTAATCTTTGGAAATGGTTTTCCGAATCGTTGAAATAAAAGGGGTGATGCTGATGACCCCATGATGCTGATGACCCCATGATGGGGGTTTACCAAAATTATTAGTTGTTGACAATTTTAATTACATGCAATATAATTAACTTTGAGTAAAAATATTTAACCAGAGGTAAAATGAAAGAAGCAATAAGAAATTTTATAATTAAAAAAGCAAGAGAAATATTTGAACAAAAGGGATTCGGTAATACAAAAATTGAAGATATTGCAAATGCTGCAGGTATTTCCAAACCAACACTTTATAACTACTTTTCAGGAAAGGATAATATTTTTCGAGCAGTTGTTTATAATGCCAATTTTGAATTTGATAAATTAATTAAACCAATTTTGGAAGATTCAGCATCATTTCCTGAGAAATTGAGAATACTAATAATTAGATTGTTAAGCCACATTAATGAAAATAGAGGAATTTTGAGAATTGTATTTTATGAATCAAAAATGTTTGTTGAAGCAATTGATAAAGAAGATTTAGGAGGAATAAAAAAAATTTTGGAGATTAAAGAAAAAAGGATAAAAATATTTGATGATTTTTTTATGCAGGCTTGCAAAGATGGTTATATTAATAAAGATATTCCTGTGAGGTATATTACTTTATTTTTTATGGGTGTGTTGGGAGAATATAGTGTATGGCATGTTTTTAAAAAACAAGAATTTGATAATAAAGCTATAAGAGATCTGGCAGATATAATTTTTAATATTCTAAAAAATGGTATGTTTAAAATGAAATTATGAAAAAAAATCTTAAGAAATATTATAAATGGAGGTTTTTATGAAAAAGGTGTTTTTTGCTTTTGTTTTTATTTTTATGTCAAGTTTAGTGTTTTCAGAAGAGGTAATAGAGCTTTCTATAGAAAAAGCTATTAATATTGCTGTTAAAAATAATTACAGTTGTTTGATTAGCAAAGAAGAAGTAAAGCAATATAAACAAAGGCTTAAGCAGAACATGGGTTTTTTGCCTAGTGCTTATCTTGAAGGAGCAAAAAATTTATCTGAAAAGCTTATGGAAATAGAGATGCCTCCAATGTTTCCGGGCGATGTGCCAAAAAAGGTATCTCTTGATTTTACAAAAAATTATGAGTTCACTTTTCAGATTGTACAACCCCTATTTACAGGAGGGAAAATATGGCATTCCTATAAAAATTCTAAACTTGATCTGGATATTGCACGAGAAAAAGAGAGAAACACAAAAGATGAGGTCATTTTAAATGTAAAGAAGGTTTTTTTCAATATAATTGTAATGGAAGAATTACTTAAAGCACAGCAAGAGGCAATGAAGCTTGCAGAGAATAATTATAGTAATGTTAATGAAAAATATAAGCTTGGCATGGTTTCAAAGTATGACCTTTTAAGAGCAGAATTAAATATGGCTTCAATAAAGCCAAAAATCTTAAATGTAGAAAAACTTTTAAAGTTACTGACAATAAACCTTAAAATAATGCTTAGAATTCCTGATAGAACAAGAATTATTATTTCCGGAAAATTGGAACATAATAGTTATGAACTTGAATTGTCTGAACTTATTAAAAAATCATTATTGAATAGTTCTGAAATTATTCAATTAAATATGCAATTAAAAAAGGCCAGGAATCTTTTAAAGATTGCTTATGGCCAATATTTCCCGGATTTTTCTATTATTGCAAGGTACAGTTATAGATCAGATGCTTTTAAATTCACGTCTAATAACTGGGATAACTATTATACAATTAATTTAGGAATAAGCTTTCCTATTTTTACTGGGCTTAAAAGGAGTGCTCAAGTTGGTGAGATGAAGGTTATGAAAAAAATACTTAGTATGAATCTCAAACAGCTTAATGATGGAACAAGAACAAGGGTTAAAGAATTATACTTTACAATTAATGAGGAGTATAAAAACATACAAACGGGTTTAAAAAATATAGAAACAGCCAAAGAAGGAGTAAGAATTGCAGATTTAAATTATAAAGAAGGACTGATTTCAATTTTAGAGTTAAATGCATCTTTCAATCAGTTAACAAATGCAAAAGTTGCCTATTTACAGGCTGCTTATAATTATAAGATTGCTTTATCAGAGCTTGAAAAAATATCTGGAATAAATATAAATGGAGGAAAAAAATGAAAAAAGTTTATTTTATCTTATTTTTAATTATTTTTATATTATCGGGGTGCAAAAAAGAAGAAAATAAAAAAGGGATTACTATAAAAAAGCCCATCAGTGTTCAAGTTCAAAAAGTTATTAGAGGTGTTTTTTGTGATAGTTTAAGTTATAAAGGAACTGTTTTACCATGGAAAAAGGCTGCAATAGGGCCAGATGCTTCAGGAAGAATATTTAAGATCTATAAAAAACAGGGTGATATGGTTAAAAAGGGAGAACTCATTGCAGAACTTGACACAACCACTTTAAAACTTCAATTAAATCAGGCAGAAGCAGGTTTAGCAGTAGCAAATGCTTCATATAAGGATGCAAAACTTAATTATAAAAGAATGAAAGCTTTGTATGAAAAGGAAGCAATTTCTAAGATGCAGTTTGAAAAAGCAGAGCTTAATCTTGAATCTGCTGATACTCAAAGAAAGAGTGCTGAAGCTACAAAGAATATGTTAAAACATACTTTGAGTAAATCTTATATGAGAGCACCTTTTAATGGGATAATTACCTCAAAGAATATGGAAGAAGAGGATATGATAAACCCAAATATGGGCAGGAGCTCAGGTGTATTAACACTTATGGATTTAAAAAAGGTAAAAATAAGTCTGAATATTGCTTCAGAAGATATTGAAAAGATCAAGATTGGCCAGCATTGTAAAATCAATGTTAGTTCTTTGCAGGATGAGGTTTTTGAAGGAGAAGTATATTCAAAGAATTTAGCTGCTGATCCCAGGTCAAAAACTTTTAAGGTTGAAGTAAAGGTAAAAAATCCTGAAATTAAAATAAAAGCTGGAGTCTTTGCTGACGTTCAAATCGAAATCTTCAGAAAAGAGAATATACTCCTTGTTCCAGTGTCAGCAATACTCTATGAGAATAATGAAAGTTATGTTGTTTTATTCAATAATGGTAAGGCTAAGATGAAAAATGTTAAAACAGGTGTATCTAATGAAAGTATTGTTGAAATTACAGAGGGTCTTTCTGAGGGTCAAGTTGTTGTTTATAATGGAAATTATGATTTAAAAGAGGGGGCATTAATTAAAATAGAGGGAGAAACTAAATGAAAATTGTTGAATTTTCTTTGAAACGACGTGTAACTATTTTAATGGCATTTGTTGTAATTATTATATTAGGTCTTATTTCTTATTCAAAATTAGGTCTGGATATGCTTCCTGATATGGAATTACCTTATATATCTGTTGTTACAACCTATTCAGGGGTTTCATCTGAGGATATTGAAGAAAATTTAACAAGGCCTCTGGAACAGTGGATATCTACTGTAACTAATGTAAAACTGGTTAAGTCAATTTCACAGGAAGGAATATCAATGATAATGGTTGAATTTGAATCAAATACAAATCTTGATTTTGCAGCTCAAGACATCAGAGATAAGATTGCAGCTTTTGCAAATTTTTTACCTGAAGGAGCCAAAACGCCACTTGTTTTCAAATTCAATTTTGCAGATATGCCAATTATGATGTATGGGATCACAGGTGAAAATAGAGATTTGAAACAATTAAAAGATTATATTGATAATGAGGTTGCAACTCGTTTGGAAAGGCTTGCGGGGGTTGCTTCTGCAATGGTTTTTTCTCCTGAAGAGACTGAGATTCTTATTAACATTGATAAGGGTAAACTCGAATCACGCGGCATATCTATACGCCAGGTTGAAGGAGCAATTCAAGCTTCAAATATTAACCTTCCTTCAGGATATATAGATGAGAGCCACAAAGAATATTTGATACGTACTATTGGTGAATTTAAAAAGATTAAAGAAATTAAAGAGGTTGTGGTTGGAGTGGGACTTCAGATGCAGCCGATCTTTTTGAAGGATATTGCAGATGTGAAAGAAACATCAAAAGAGGTACGAAGCATTATTCGAATTAATGGGAAAAAGGGTGTGGCTTTGATAATAACTAAAAGTTCGGGAGCAAATACTGTTCTGGTGGCTAAAGCTGTAAAAAAGTCTCTGGAAAAGATAAAATCTACCCTTGATCAGGATATAAAATTCTATATAGCTCTGGATTTTTCAAGAATAATTGAGATTATGTCTTCGAAAAGTGCGAGTAATATTTTGCTTGGCGGTATTTTGGCTATGATACTTATTTTTCTTTTTTTAAGAAATTTGAGACCAACTATTGCTATTGGAATTGCTATTCCTGTTTCTGTTATCATCACTTTTATTGCTTTTTATCTTGCTGGTTATACATTGAATTTAATTACATTAGGTGGTCTGGCACTTGGTGTGGGGATGCTTGTAGATAATTCAGTTGTGGTTATAGAGAATATTTTCAGACATTTAGAAGAAGGAAAATCACCTTTTGAGGCTGCTAGATCAGGTACTTCTGAGGTTGGTACTGCAATAATTGCATCTACATTAACAACAATAGCTGTTTTTTTCCCAATGATGTTTGCTAAAGGTGTTGCAGGCACAATGTCTCGTGGGCTTGCAGTTGCAGTCTCCTTTTCACTTCTTGCATCACTTTTTGTTGCATTTACAATTATTCCAATGATGGCTTCCAAATATTTTAAATTACAAGGCACACATAAAAAAAAGGGTATGGCTCTTGGCAAGGATAAATTCCTTAAATTCAGAAGTATTTATGAAAAATACCTAAGAATTGCCCTGAAGAAAAGAAAGATTGTTCTGATTTCAGTAATTGTGATTTTTATTTTTTCTCTTATTTTTGCAACCTTCCTGGGAACAGAATTTATGCCGGATATGGACAGGGCTATGATGTTTTTAAAATTAAAAATGCCTGTGGGTACAAATCTAACTGAAACTAATAGAATTATAAAATATATAGAAGATAGAGCTATAAAAGATAAAAATTCTTTATCAACAATGGTTACTGTTGGTGTGAGTGAACAGAATGCCCAGGATTCTGCATCAGGTTTTAATCCAGCTGGTTCTTATGAAGCTACCTTATGGTCATATTTAACAACAAGGAGCAAGAGAGATGTAAATTATAAAGAAATTCTCGAGAACTGGCGTAAATATTTTCCAAAACTTGATAAGGGTAAATTACAATATATAGATGTAAGTTCAAGTTTTTCAGGTGGGTCCAGTGTAAGTCCTATTGAAGTGGCATTTTTTGGTAAAGATCTGAAAAAATTAGAACTCATTGCAGAAAAGGTTAAAGCAGAAATTTCAGATATTAAAGGTATAAGAGATGTTGAAATATCACTTGAAAAGAAAAAACCTGAAATACAATTGATAATAAAAAAAGAGGAAGCATCAAAATTAGGATTAACTCCATATGATATTTCTCACCAGGTTAAAACTTTTACAATAGGAACAGTTGTATCAAGAATAATGCTTGATGGTGAAGAGAGAGACATTCGCGTTCGTTTAAAAGAAAAGGATAGAAATACAATTGAAGAATTGAAAAAACTTCCTATTATAACCCCAATGGGAAAGAAGATTTACCTGTCTCAAGTGGTTGAATTCAACAAGTCATTTGGTGCTGTTAAAATAGACAGGGAAAATCAGGTAAGAAAGGTAAGTGTTAATGCAAATTATATTGACAGAGATCTTGGGAGCATTATTGATGAGATAATGAAAAGATCTAAAGATATTACAGATAATCTACCTGAAGGATATTTTTCAGAAATGGGAGGGCAGTATAAGGATATGATAGATGCATATAAAACAATGTTTTTTGCTCTTTTGCTTGCATTCGTTCTGGTTTATTCTGTTATGGCATCGCAATTTGAGAGTTTTAAGTATCCATTTATAATTATGTTCACAATACCTCTTGCATTTATAGGTGTTGTTGTATTCCTGGCATTGAGTGGAAGAAATATCAGTCTTCCTGCAATTATGGGTTTTATAATGATGGGAGGAATTGTTGTTAATAATGGAATTGTTATGGTTGATTATATTAACCAGTTAATTGCACAAGGTATGGATAAATTTAGTGCTGTTGTAAAAGGCGCAACTATAAGATTAAGGCCTGTGCTTATAACTGCACTTTCAACTATTTTTGGGATGCTTCCAATGGCTCTTGCTACTTCTGAAGGAGCTGAAATGAGATCTCCTATGGCTATTACAGTAATTGGCGGGCTTTTTGCTTCAACCTTGCTAACACTTTTTATAGTTCCCATAATGTATACATATTTCTCTAAAATAAAAACTAAGTGATATTATAGTTTAATTGTTTTTTTAGTTTTAAATGATTTAATACTAATTTGACATAAATTTGGATATTAAATTAAGATAATTTCGTTAAAGTTAGATAATTTGATTGAAAAAAAATTTTTTTTCTTTTATAACTTCTTTTATTTTATTTAAATAGGAGGAAGTATGAGGAAAGCTTTAAAATTATTTTCAATTTTATTATTAACTATTTTTTTAAGTTCAGGTTTATTTTCAAATGGTTTTAACCTGAATGGGTCCGGATCAAAAGCTATATCTATGGGAGGAGCTTTTATTGGATTAGCGGATGATTACAGTGCTGTATTCTGGAACCCAGCAGGTTTATCTCAATTGAAAGGATCGAATTTTTCTATATTCGGAACATTTTTAATGCCTAAAAGTACATATAAATCTGATTCATACGGGATTGATGCTACAACAGAGAGCAAAGTGTATATGTCAGGTGCAATGGGGTATTTTAAATCTATTTCAGATAAGCTGACAATAGGGCTTGCAGCTTATGTACCTTCAGGTCTTGGTGTTAAGTGGAATGGGGATGATTTTTCGATTTTAACCCAGGGCACCAGTCTTGAAATAGAAAGCTTTTTGGCAGTTGTATCAATTTCTCCTGTGGTTTCTTACAAAATAAGCGATAAATTCTCTATTGGAGCAACAATTAATATAAACTATGCAATGCTTGATGTGAAAAGAGCTGGAATTGGTCAATACCATGAAGATCTTAATGGATTGTGTATGGGTGCAACAATAGGTGCTCTTTTTAAACCTTGTGATAAATTCAGTATTGGTCTTACTTTCAGAACTCCTTCAAAAATAACATTAGATGGAAATGTTGAGATGAAAGGTGCTGAATTGTATGGTGTTTCAGGAACAACCGAAGGAGAAAGAAAGGTGACATGGCCTATGTGGGTAGGAGCAGGGATTGCTTTTAAGGCTACTGACAAATTAACAATTACAGCAGATGTTCAATATACGGACTGGAAAAAAGTTGATGTTATTGAAATGAACTATACTGATGCTCAATGGCAGGCTATGAAAGCCCATCCTTTATTGGGAGCTGCATTTGATAAAGATTTTAATTTTTACTGGGATAGTACGGTTCAATTGAGAGTGGGAGCAGAGTATTTAGTATCAGATTCTTTTGCAATAAGAGCTGGTTACTATAACGATCCTGCACCATGCCCGATTGAACATATGAATATATTGATGCCCAGTATTACATATGATGTAATTACACTTGGCTGGGCTTA
>JAUXFB010000264.1 GCA_030620255.1 Candidatus Aminicenantota bacterium
CTAACTTTTATTTCATATTCAACAAAATGAATATCCTTCATCAATTTTTTAGATTCATTACAAATAACCACTTTTTTGAATTTAAGATCTCCAGATACTGAATTTAGCAATTTCAAGATCATTTGCTCATTTAATCTTGAATCAATATACAGTTCAATCACTTCATTTAGACCAACTGCAAAAACCGGAAGAGGAGGTAAGCTTATCATTTTAATCCTAGGATGAAAACCTTCGGTAATTTTAAAATCTATGCCGCATATCCTTATCAATCTTTCAATATATTTCATTAAAGACAAATGTGAAAAAAACTTAAAATCCCCTTTTTTTTCATAAAAAATTCTGACTTTATTGAAATCAAGCTTAGTTTCTTTCCTGTTTTTTCCAATGTTCTCATGTTGGAATTTTAAATCTTTATGCCTCTCCATTTCAAAAAAACATGCTTTACAAGTTTCACACTTTAAATCAACGCATGATGGATATGGAGTACATGACAAAGCTCTCTCATACTCTTTTTTTAAAAAACCTTTCTTAAAATTGACTTCAATAAAATCCCATGGTAAATCTTCATCAAGGTCTATTTCAGATAGAAAATCATTGCAATCACATTCATTTATTAATTTATCCCAAACAAAATAATTAAAATCCGAATCCCAGGCAGAATAAATTTCACCTCTTTCAAAAGCCTTTAAAATTAATTCTCCAACTCTAAAATCACCCCTTGTAAGGATTGTTTCAACTACACCTTTCAAAGGTAAATGAAAGTCCAGATCAACATTTCTATACTTTTTTAGTCCTTGTTTAATATAATTTATTCTCTTTTTAATAACATCTAAACTTTCCCGTTTAGTCCATTGTAAAGGAGTATGAGGTTTAGGAACAAAAGATGAAAATGATACATGAATTTTCATCTTTTTATTTTTTGATTTAATAATAAAATTTATTTTTTCAATTAATTTAACAATTGAATCAATGTCTTCAATTGTTTCTGTTGGAAGTCCAAGCATAAAGTAAAGTTTTATTCTCTTCCAATTATACTTCAGAGCCAATTCCACTGCTTTGAAAACTTCATCATCTGTGACATTTTTGTTTATAACATTTCTCAGCCGTTGCGTACCTGCTTCTGGTACAATTGTAATGCCTGTTCTTCTAAAACAAGAAATAGTAGAAAGTAACTCATCAGATATTGCAGAAGGCCTTAGAGAAGAAATAGAGAAAGATATGCGAGGGTTTATAACACATGGAATCAATTCAAGTAATTCTTTTAGATGTGGATAATCGCCTGAGCTCAAAGATGATAAAGAAAAAGATTCAAACCCGGTTCCATTAAGAGCATGTTTAATGAAATCTATATTCCTCTCAAGAGACTTAACTCTAAAGGGAGCATAAAAAGATCTAGCCTGACAGAATCTGCATGTTTGTGGGCATCCTCTTGCAATTTCAACATCAAGACGATTAAAAACAACATTTGTTATTGGAACAATTATTTTTTTAAAAGGAAATGAATTATCTATTTCATTCAAAACCCTCTTTTTTATTTTTCTTGCTTTCAGATCAGGTTTGTAAAATCTTCCCTCTTTTTTAAGAGGAAATAATGAAGGAACATAAATACCTTCAACTTTATCAAACATTTTTAAACAACTCTTCCTGTCTGATTCCTTTCTTTTAATTTCAAAAAGAATTTTAATTATATCAGGGAAAAGTAGTTCGCCATCTCCAACACAAAAAAAATCAATGAATTCTCTCAAAGGTTCAGGATTAATAACAGAAATTCCTCCAGCAGCAATAAAAGGATAGTTTTTGTTTCTATCTTTTGTTTTTAAAGGAATTTGAGAGAGTTCTAAAATCTGCAAAATATTTGTATAGTTCATTTCACTTAAAATAGAAAATCCAATCAAATCAAAATCCTTTAAAGATATTTTATTTTCTATTGAAAATAATGGGGAATTTAATTTTTTAAAGACTTCAATTGACTCTTTTTCAGGAAGGAAACACCTCTCAGCATTCACATTCTTTTTTTTGTTCAAAATATGATATAAAATTTTAATACCATAATGACTCATTCCTATTTCATATTTATCAGGGAAAACAAGACATATATTTATTGAATCTTTATTGAAATTCTTTTTTACAACATTTATCTCTTTCCCAGTATAAGTTTGTGGATTTTTCAATTTTAAAAGAACTTTATTTACATTCATTCAAATATTCAAATAATTATTAATTTTGATTTTAAAAATTATAGCTTCTCCTATAAAAAAAGATAAAAGAGATGAACCTCCATAAGAAATAAAAGGGAGCGGCACTCCAAGAATTGGGAATAATCCTATTGACATCAAAATGTTAATAAAAAATTGAAATAATATTAAAAAATTAAATAAATATACAAAATAAAATTCCCTATCAGTTTGAGATTTAAAATTAAATTGTCTATAAAACAGAATGAAAAAAAACAAAAATAAAAAGCTTATACCAATAAATCCAAATTCTTCACCTAAAACTGAAACCACAAAATCTGTATGCCTTGTAGGAAGAAATTTATACTGAGACTGTGAACCTTTTAAATAACCCTTTCCACTGAGCCCTCCTGAGCCAATAGCAATTTTTGACTGAATAATCTGATATCCAGAAGATTTGCTATATTTTTCTGGATTAAAAAAGGAGACTATTCTATTTTTTTGATAGGGCTTTAAAACATGATTCCATGAAAGAAAAGACCCAATAATAATAAACATTATTGAAATAAAAATAATAGAAAATTTTATTCTTTTCAAAAATATTGAAATAATAATAAATGAAGTTAATATAAAAGCTGTGCCTAAATCAGGCTGAATAGAAATTAACAAAAAAGGTATTCCTAATAAAAATATCAATTTACAAAAAATGAACCAATCAATAATTTTAGTTTTTGACAAAATATTTGCAATATATAGAGCAATTGGTATTTTTATAAATTCTGAAACTTGAATGGCTATAAAACCAAATTTTAACCAACTTTTTGTTCCCCCAATAATTTGACCAGCAACAAGCTGTATGACAAGTATAATACTCAATACAATACACAAAAACAAACTAGACCTAAAAACAAACTCAGTTTTTATGCTAAGAACAATAAAAAAAACAATTAATGAAACACTCAGCCATAATAATTGTTTAAGGTAATACGATTGATCCAAGCTTTGAGATACA
>JAUXFB010000090.1 GCA_030620255.1 Candidatus Aminicenantota bacterium
AAGAAGGAGTTTTAGAAAAAGAAGACAAAGAGATGATAGAAAGTGTTATTGATTTTAGTGACACATTAGTCAAAGAGATAATGACCCCAAGAGTTGATATGATTTATGTAAATATTAATACCAACCTTAATGAGCTGGTGAAAACTATCAATAGAAACAAAAAATCAAGATATCCCGTTATCTCAGATAGAATAGATAATATAGAAGGCATTATACTTTCAAAAGATGTGTTCAATTATTTACACAAAAAGGATTTCAACATAAATAATATATTGAGGCCTGCTTTTTTTATCCCTGAAACAATGAGAATATCTGAACTTTTAAAGGAACTTCAAAAATCCAAGCAAAAATTCGCAGTTGTAGTAGATGAATTTGGAGGCATTTCCGGGGTTGTAACAATGGAAGATATTATTGAAGAAATTGTTGGTGAAATAAAAGACGAGTATGATGAAGATATTGAGCAGATTGTTAAAGAAAAAGATTATTTTATAGTCAAAGGTGATACAGACATTGATGCACTTCAAGATAAATTAAATATCAAAATAGATGAAGATGAAGACTATCAAACTGTAGCCGGATTAATAAGCTTCAAATTAGGAAAAATTCCTGATAAATTTGATAAAGTTATAATTAAAAATTTCACATTTGAAGTCATTAATATTGAAAAAAATAGAATAAAAAAAATAAAAATTTATAATGAAAAAGAATAAGATCATACACTCTGGATATGTTGCTTTAATAGGTAGAACCAATGTTGGAAAATCAACATTCTTAAATTACATATTAGAAACAAAAGTCTCAATAGTCTCAGACAAACCCCAGACAACCAGAAGACAAATTCTAGGCATAAAAACAACTGATAAAGGACAGATTGTCTTTTTTGATTCACCTGGAATTCATAAACCACATTTCAAACTTAATGAAAAGATGATGAGAGACGTACACAGCTCCTTCTTCGACACTGATATTATTCTATATTTCATAGATATTGATGACAAAAGAGAAGACAAATTTACTCTAAATATAATAAAAAAAATTAACAAAACAACATTCCTTGTAATAAATAAAATTGATAAATACAAAAAAGCAAAGGTTCTTGAGAGAATTAATTTTTTCAAAGACATACACAATTGGGATGAAATCATACCTATATCAGCTCTACATGGACTCAATATCTCTTTGCTTGAAGATCTTATTTACAAATATTTACCTGAAAACGAATATTTCTATCCAGAAGAAAAATATACACTCCAAACAGAAAAATTCTTTATTTCAGAACTGATACGTGAAAAGCTCTTAAACTTAACACATGATGAACTTCCTTTTACAACAACAGTAAAGGTTGAAGAAATTAAAGATAAAAACAAGCTACTTTATGTTAGAGCAGAAATCTATGTTGAGTCACACTCTCAAAAAAAGATAATAGTAGGTAAAAAAGGCAATTTGATAAAAGAAATTGGTAAATCAGCAAGAATTGATATTGAAAATTATTTTGAAAAGAAGGTCTTTTTAGATCTTTTCGTAAAAATCGTGCCTAACTGGAGAAACTCAGATCAAATCTTAAAAGAGATTTTTACATAAAAATATACGCTTTTTTAATTCGGCTTTTCTAATAATTTATCACTTTCAATCCATCCAATCCTGGTAAAATCCAGCCCATACACAAAATAATTATCTGTCATTTTTTTCATCCAGACAATTCTACCACTACAATCTATCGGTTTTTCATAAAATGTATTGTATATCTTAAGATTCAAAATTACCCCTTCATTAATAAACTTACTAATTTTTAATCGAACTCCACTTTTTGATACATCTTCAGTCTGAGCCTCTCCTTCATAGATCATCTCGCCATTTTCAGAAAATCTAGAATAATTAACTTTATAATTAATCTTAAGACGCATATATTTTCTTCTTTCTTTCATTTATTAAAATATAAACTATAAAAGAAAAAAAATCAACTGGCTAATCCAATTTTTTAATAACTTAAATTTCCTTATCTTTATCTTCTTTTTCATCTATTGAAATTTGTTCTATAGCATAATTAACTCTATCATCATACGATGCAAAGTAAACATCTTCTATAATTGGGATTTCTTCTTTTTCAATCAATTTATCAGATTTTGCATTTAATACCTCTGGATCTCCTTTATCCTGAATAAAGAAAAAATATCCCATAAAAATCGCAATACACAAAAACATAAAAGATGCAATATAGGTTATCTTTCTGTGTAATTTTTTTATCTTTATCTTTGAATAAACCTTTGTCTCGAAATCCTCTCCCAGACCATTTTCTATCGAAACATTTTTTAATAACTCATCAATATTTTTCATTTTTTTCTCCAATTAATTTATACAAATTTTCTTTTAATTGATTTTTACCTCTAAAAACAAGAGTTTTAACTGTACCTATTGGTTTATTTAAAATATTCGATATATCTTCAAATGTAAACTTATCAATCTCTTTCATAATAACTGGCGTTCTATATTTTTCTTGAAGAGTAGACATTAAATACTTAAGAAGTTCCTGATCTTCAATAGAAGTTTCATATGAAAAACAATTGTTCTCTACATCAGACAACGAAAAAAAATATCTTATTCTCTTTTTTCTAAACTCACTTCTAGCCAGGTTTGTTGCGACTTTATATATCCAGGCTGTTAGATTATTTGTATGAATAGAATATGCTTTAAAATAAACCTTGACAAATGTATCCTGAGTCAATTCTTCAGCAACTTCATCATTATTAACTAAAAACCTCAGGTAATTATAAATTTTATTCTTATATAAATACATAACCTGTTTAAAAGCTCCATTATCTTTTTTTTTTAATCCTTCAAGCAACTCATCAATATTTTTATATACAAATCTTGCCATTTATATCAGATGCGAAATTAAAACAAATGGTTTCATTTTTTTATACTAAATAAATTACAACTTTAAATGATTTATAAATATAAAGCTTTTATCAGTTTGACATAGAAATTCCTAAAAGAAATCTCCTTTGATATCTATCAGGAACACCCTTCGGAAGCAAATAACTCAAATGATCTTTTAAATCTTATCATAAATAATCTTTATCCCTGAAATCAATATTAACAAATTTTGTACATTTATCAATAAATGCTAAAACTATTTTACCTGTTGGTCCGTTTCTCTGTTTTGCAATAATTAAATCAGCTTCCCCTTTTCGTTCAGTGTCTTTATCATTCTGCTCCTCTCTATGAAGAAACATAACCACATCCGCATCCTGTTCAATAGCTCCACTCTCTTTTAAATCAGAGAGTTGGTATTTCATTCCACCTTCCCTTTTAGTTCCCCTTTGCTCAGGAGCTCTATTTAATTGAGCAAGCGCAACAACAGGGATCTCAAGCTCTTTTGCCATCTCTTTTAAAGATGCTGTTATCATAGCTACCTCTTGTGCCCTTGAATCATTTCTCCTTATCAAATCACCCGTTACTTTCATTAATTGAAGATAATCTACAAAAATAATATCCAAACCTCTCTCATTTTTTAATCTTCTTGCCCTTGTTTTCATTTCAATAATTGAAAGAGAGGCAGAATCATCAATAAAAAGATTTGCTTTTCTTAGCTGGTTAGCTGATAGTTCAAGATCATTCCACTCTTTTTGATTTAGATGGGGTTTACCTGTTCTTAAAGCACTAATACCAATTTTTGTTTCAAGAGCAAGTAATCTCATCATAATTTGAATTTTGGACATCTCTATTGAAAAAAAACCAACAGATTTTCCAGTGTCAACAGCCATTTTCGAAGCAATATTTAATGCAAGAGCAGTTTTTCCCATAGAAGGTCTAGCAGCAATAACAATTAATTCCCCCTTTTGAAAACCAGAAGTAATGTTATCCAGTTCGGAAAACCCAGTTTTTAGTCCTTCACTTTCTCCACTCTTCTGAATGCTTTCAACCTCATCTAATGTTCCTTTAATCAACTCTCCAGAAGATAAAAAACCCTTCTTTATCCTAGTTTCAGAAATTTTTATTATATCTTCCTGAAGTTCATTTAAAATATTTTCAGTTTCTGTTTTGTTTTCTACACCCTTTTGGATAACCCCCATTGAAGTTATAATTATTTTTCTCAATGAAGAACGATCCTTAACTATTTTTATATATTCCGAGATATTCAGGTTTTGAGGTATTCCATCAGTCAAGGAATTTATATAATCATAACCTCCTACAAATTTCAATTCTTTCTTTCTTTTTAGATATTCTGAAACAGTTATAATATCTATCTGTTCTCCCTTATTAACTAAATAGGATATTGCAGCTGCGATCTTCTTATTGGAATCTATATAAAAATCCTCAGAACTAAGATCAGAAAAAACTTCATTTGTGTATCTATTATCAATTAGCATAGAGCCTAACAAAGCCCTTTCAGAAAATTCATCACTTGGTAATACTAAATTGAAATCAGAAGTTGTATTCACTTTTTATCCAACTCTTCTTCTCCTTCAGTCTTTACCTCTATCTTTAGCTCTGCTTCAACACCCTCAAATAATCTTAATTTACACGTATAATTACCAATTTTTTTAATAGGCTCTTCCATGTGATATCTTTTCCTATCAACATCAATCCCTATCTCTTTTAGTTTCTTTTCAATATCTGAAACTCCAACTGAACCAAAAAGAATACCTTTCTCGCCCGCTTTCTTTTCAAATGTAAGTTTAATCTCTTCAAGTTTTTGCTTTTGTTCCATTGCAGACATCTTCTCAAGTTCCAATTTTTTCTGGATCTTACTTTTTTTAATTTTTGCAATATCCAAATTGTGTTTATTTAAACAAAGTACCAATTTCTTTGGAAACAAATAATTTCTTGCATATCCTGATTTTACGTCAATAATATCACCAATATTTCCTAAATTTTCAATATCTGAATTTAATATAACTTTCATCTTAATTCCTCTTAGGTTCTACAAACTTTAAAAATGCCATATGTCTTGCTCTTTTTATTGCTTTAGTTAATTGCTTCTGGTGATAACCACACACACCGCTTACTCTTGCAGGTATAATCTTTCCTGTTTCTAATGTAAATTTTTGCAAAATTTTATAATTTTTATAGTCAATTAATTTTACTTTATCTTTACAAAACAGGCAATATTTTTTTCTACTAAAATAATATTTTTTACTCTGTCTATTGTCTGTAGAACCATTACGACTCTTCATTTTCATTCTCCTTTTTATCAAGAAATTCTTCATCTGAGCTAGTTTTCTCTATAGCTTCTTTAGCTTTTTTCGCAACCTTTTCTGATTTACGCCATTTTTTTGTTAACCTGTTAGCTTTCTTGAGCTTATCATCAAGTCTAAGAACAATAAATCTTATGACTTGCTCACTTAATTTCAATCGCCTCTCAACTTCAGTCAATGCCTTGCCTTCTACTTCAGTATTAATAAAAGTATAAATGCCTTCATTGTGTTTTTGAATAGGATATGCCAATTTTCTTCTTCCCCATTCGTCAATGTTCTCAACTTTGCCTTTAGCCTTTTCAATAATTCCAATAACAGAATCCATGATTTTTTTTACTTCTTCATCTGATGATTCAGGATTTAATAAAAATCCAATTTCGTACTTTCTTCCCATATTACCTCCTTATGGTTATTAGCCCCTCTAAAGGAGCAAGAAGTCTTTAGATCCCTTACGAGGGATATTTACCTTCCTATTAAACTTAATGCTATTCCCCCTTTGTTTCTTCTTTTTTAATTTCTTTTTCTTCTTCTTTCCCAGCCTCTTCGCCAACAGCCTCTTCGCCAACAACCTCTTCTACTTCTTCCTCAACAACTTCTTCCTTTTCCACTACCTTTGTAGAAACAGAGCAAATAACAGTATCAGGATCACTAAATAACGCTATTCCTTCACCAATCTTTATATCCCCAACCTTTATTGAATGACCAATATGAAGATCACTAACATCAACTTCAATTTCCTTTGGAATATCAGCAGGAAGACTCCTAACCCTTAATTCTCTTGTGACAAAATCAAAAATTCCTTCTTCCACTTTTACTCCAATTGATTCACCCTTAATAACAACAGGTATATCTACTTCAATTAGTTTCTCCATGTCTATTCTAATAAAATCTGCATGGATTATATTATCAGATAAGTAATCATATTGAAGATCCTTAAGCATTGCATCAACGATTTTTTTATCTCTACTAATCTTAAGAATTGTGTTCTCACCTTTTTCAGATTTTAATATTTCCTTAATATCATCCAATTTCATTGTTATTGGTATTG